>NZ_KV834756.1:0-4240 GCF_001837945.1 Staphylococcus sp. HMSC077D08
TTAAGTGCTTCTTGAAATACTGGTCTATTTTCAATAGATTTCCCAGACTGTTTTTCTGTAAATATTTTTTCAGCCCCAAACGTCTTTAAATTTTCAAGTTGTCTTTCTAAATTTTGATCGATCGATGATACTCACGCATAGCCAACAATCATTGATTTTCACCTCATAATTAATATACACCCTAACCATACATTTTAGTTGCTATAAATTCAACAATTATACATGTATGATTAGGGTGTATTTTGTTTAACTTTTACTATTGTTGAAAGTTAAGTTGTATTTACTTATCATTCTTTCGATCTTCTATTTTATTGAGATAGCGATAAATTGTTGTACGTGAAACTTGCCATTGTTCCGCAATTGTCTTAATCGGTGTACCATTATCATATAGTGTTTTGAGTAGTTTTAAATCTTTATTATTTAGCTTTTCTGGTCTCCCTCCATAGCGTCCTCTAGCGCGAGCTGCAATTCGACCAGCTGAAGAACGTTCTAAAATTAAGTTACGTTCAAATTCTGCAAATGCTGCGAATAAATGAAATAACAATTGTCCTGTAGAACTTGATTTATCCATTGTTATATTTTCTTCTAAACTATGAAAACTCACGCCTCGATTATTAAGTTCATTAACTAATGTGATTAAATCTTCCATATTACGCCCTAGTCTATCTAGTCTCCAAACAACAATCGTATCTCCTGCCCTCGCAAATTCAATGGCTTTATCTAAACCAGGACGTTTACTTTTTGATCCACTTATGTGGTCACTAAATATCTTTTCACAACCATATTGATTTAATTGATATTCCTGCAAATTTAAATTTTGTAAACCAGTTGAAACTCTTGCATAACCTATTTTCAAAATACAAACCTCCTATATCCATCATTAGTGTACCATAACTTAAATACGAGCACTTTTGTGAACATAGATTTTTTATTGGGTTTCTGAACATAAAAATAAATGTAATCCTCACTTATTTCGACATAAAAAGAGAGTGTACAGAAAATGGTTATTTTCTGGACACTCTCATATTTAATAAAATATTTTAAATGTTATTAACAAAACTAATTTAATAAGAGTCAAGCATAGTTTACATATGTATTATGTTTGAAACATATCTCTAATTACTTTTTACTAATATCATTTAAAATGTCTCGCAATTCTTCAATTTCTTTGTTATTTAATTCTTCATTTTTCGCAAAATTCAGCACTAAACTTTTCATGTCCCCTCCATACAGTTTATTAAGAAAGGTTTTAGCAGTTTTCATTTTAATATCGTCTTCTTTAATATTTGATGAGTAAAAATAAATATTCTCTGATTTGTATCGTTTTATAATCTCTTTTTTATATAGTCTTGTGATTAATGTTCTAATCGTTTTATCGCTAACTTCTTTATATTTTTGAATTTCAACTACAATTTCATTAGCTGATACTGATTTTTTATCCCATATTATATTCATAACATCCCATTCAGCCATAGATATTTCAACTTGCTTATTGGCCATTTAAAACACCCATTTCTTTTAATATTTTTTCACTGATTAATTCAGCATTTTTCCCAGACGGCTTTCCATCTGATAAATGTGTAGCAAAATAATACTTATCATGATTTGTAATTACGTAACCTACAAACCACCCATTATTATACTTCCCGTTTACTATACCTGTACCTGTTTTCCCATACAGTTCATACTTTTCATTTTTCTTAATCAATAATGAAGAAGATAATTGATTCTTTGCTTTTTTACTAAAATGGTTATTTTGTTCCATCATATTTTTAAAAACTATTACTTGTTCAAGATTAGATATTTTCAAACTATCTTCCATCCAATAGCTTTTATAACTTCCCAAGTTTTCATTACCATAATTTAATTGCTTGAGTTGAGCCGCAGTATAGTTCTTTGGTATTTGATTACTAATACGTTCGAAGTACCAATTAACTGAATTTTGCATTGCTGTATTTAAATCTTGTTCCTTATTCCAAGACTCGAAAGGATAATGTTTATGATTCCATGACATACGTGAATTTTTATCACTTATGATATGATGGTCAAGTCCAAACATCGCTAAATAAATTTTATAAGTTGAATCAGGAGAATATCTCTTTCTACTTTCTTTTTCATTATAAATATAGTATTTGTCTTTCTTCATGCTGTACATGACGAAAGATCCACTATTTGAACCAAAATTTTTACTTTCATCTAAAATTTGGTGATCGTTCTGTAAGGGCTTTTTATAATTATAATCAGTTATGGATTGCCCCATCAAAAACTGGCTTTGAATTACCATGAGCAAAAAAGTAAAAATACAAATAAAAATTGGAATTAATTTGGACTGTTTTTTCAAATTGGCTTCTTTTATATTAATTAATCTTCTTTTGAGTAATGACTTTTTACCATTAAATGAATGGCTTAATATATTTTTATTAAAAAATGGAATATTTAATACGGAGTCCATAATAGATTCCGCATAAGTTTTAAATTCATTTTTGTTAATATTATTAAGAACAAATCTATCGGCTTCTACTTCATTGTCATGAATTATCTTTCTTTTTACAATATGTATTAATGGATTGTAACTCATAACAATAGAGAAGATATTAAAGATAATTAAATGTAAAGTATCTCTATTTTTAGCATGAGCATATTCATGCAATATTATATATTTTAGTCTTTTGTCAATTACACTTTTAAAATATGAACTAGGAATCAAAATAATATATTTCCCATACCAAAAAGTTATTGGAGATTGAATAGTCTCTGCTTTTCGAATCACAATATTTTTTTTATATTGATGGTTGAAAAGTATCGTATCTATTTTATTTTTTTCATTTTCGTTTAGATAAAGTGACTGTCTCTTTAAATATTTAAGATATAATAAGGATTTCAAAAATTTAAAACTTAAAATAATAACCAAAACTATCCAAATAACTGTGCAGATATTATCAATTGAATCCCAATTAAACTTATGGATATCTGTTGTGAACTCTTGAACAGGTTTGGTGGTATTTATGTTATGGTTCAAGTCGTGTGACCTACTTTCAACTGTGGGCGATTGATTATTCACATTATTAAATTTTATAAAAGAGAATTTAATTGGGATAAAAGGAATTAATCCAGCAAGCACAGTTAGATACCAAACTTTATAATTTAAACTATAATTAAAATAGCGTTTTAATATATACCTAAAAAATACTAACAATAGAAATATAAAACAAAAGCTTACTACGCTCATTATTAGTAATTTAGCCATTTTGACACCTTCTTTCAATTATTTATAATAAACAATTGACACCAATATTACAATTGTAATATTATTAATTTGTAAAAATTACAACTGTAATATTGGAGGGTTTATTTTGAAAAAGTTAATATTTTTAATTGCAATTGCTTTAGTTTTAAGTGCATGTAATTCAAACAGTTCACATGCCAAAGAGTTAAATGATTTAGAAAAAAAATATAATGCTCATATTGGTGTTTATGCTTTAGATACTAAAAGTGGTAAGGAAGTAAAATTTAATTCAGATAAGAGATTTGCCTATGCTTCGACTTCAAAAGCGATAAATAGTGCTATTTTGTTAGAACAAGTACCTTATAATAAGTTAAATAAAAAAATACATATTAACAAAGATGATATAGTTGCTTATTCTCCTATTTTAGAAAAATATGTAGGAAAAGATATCACTTTAAAAGAACTTATTGAGGCTTCAATGGCATATAGTGATAATACAGCAAACAATAAAATTATAAAAGAAATTGGTGGAATCAAAAAAGTTAAACAACGTCTAAAAGAACTAGGAGATAAAGTAACAAATCCAGTTAGATATGAGATAGAATTAAATTACTATTCACCAAAGAGCAAAAAAGATACTTCAACACCTGCTGCTTTCGGTAAGACTTTAAATAAACTTATCGCAAATGGAAAATTAAGCAAAGAAAACAAAAAATTCTTACTTGATTTAATGTTAAATAATAAAAGCGGAGATACTTTAATTAAAGACGGTGTTTCAAAAGACTGTAAGGTTGCTGATAAAAGTGGTCAAGCAATAACATATGCTTCTAGAAATGATGTTGCTTTTGTTTATCCTAAGGGCCAATCTGAACCTATTGTTTTAGTCATTTTTACGAATAAAGACAATAAAAGTGATAAGCCAAATGATAAGTTGATAAGTGAAACCGCCAAGAGTGTAATGAAGGAATTTTAATATTCTAAATGGTTCTGTTGCAAAGTTGAATTTATAATATA
>NZ_KV834757.1:0-43230 GCF_001837945.1 Staphylococcus sp. HMSC077D08
TTTAATTATAAGTACTTGACTAATCGTAGGAAGAGTCTGGTACATATTGTGATGATGTATCAGGCTCTTTTTTATCGTATTACAGTGCATTATCTTTGATATTATAACGGTAAAAAATTCTCTGCAATAAAATATCCAAATAGCAAATATCAACATTAATAATCATATTAAATGTACCTAATAACATCTTAACCATAGCAAAGATAACTTGTATTATGTCACTCAATGAAAGCGTGATTATAGTAGATAAACTTATAATATTTTAATTGATAAAAAGTGATTTTAAAATGTTTTACGTGAAACAAAAATTGTCATTATTTAGAAAATTAGGTGATTTAAACAATATATTTACAACAATTGATTTACGCTATAAACTAAAAGTAAACGATACGTTTCGTTTAATAAATATGGATGAGAAGGGTTATTGTGTTTGGTATATCAATTTCTAGTGCTATACTACATTTCGTTATCGGAGGATTTGCTGTTGCACTTGCATCAATTATGGCTGATAAAGTAGGAGGGAAATTAGGTGGTATTATTGCCACTATGCCGGCAGTCTACCTTGCAGCTATTATAGCGTTAGCTATAGACCATAAAGGACAGCAACTTATTCAAATGTCAATTCATTTAAGTACAGGAGCGATTGTTGGGATTGTCTCATGTATTGTAACAGTGTTCTTTACTTCAATTTTTATTGGTAAGAAAAATTATAGGAGTGGAACAGTATTTGCAATTCTTTGCTGGTTTGTGATTTCTGTTGCGATTTTCTTAGTCAGACATATTTAAATTGGAGGATTAAAAATGAAGTTAGCAATTATTAAATTTTCAGTTGGTGGTTTAGCTGTTTTAATTAGTTATATTGTTTCTGTCGTGCTTCCATGGAAGGAATTTGGAGGTATATTTGCAACCTTTCCTGCAGTGTTTTTAGTTTCAATGTGTATTACTGGGATGCAATTTGGCAATGAAGTAGCTATGCATGTGAGCAGAGGTGCAGTCTTTGGCATGATAGGAGTTTTATGTAGTATACTAGCAACCTGGGGATTACTACAAGCTACACATATGTGGCTATTGAGCATTATTGGTGGTTTTGTAGCTTGGTTTGTAAGTGCATTGATTATTTTTGAAATTGTGGAATTCATCGCACATAAAAGAAGGGATAAACATGGCTGGAAGACCAAAAGATCCAACAATCAATAAAAAAATTTATACTGAGATTCAACGTTTATTGGAAACGACTCATTTTAGAGATATTACTATAGATCAAATTTCTGAGAATACTGGTATTTCTAAAGCAACTATTTATAGACGTTGGAAGGATAAATCTTCAATTATCATGTCTGCGTTTATTGAACAATCTCAATATATTGTGATTCATAATCAAGATAATTTATATGATGATTTATTCCAGTTTTTAGTAAAAATAAAAGATATCTATAAAACAAAACTAGGTAGTGCTGTGATTGAAATATTAATTAGTCATCAACAAATGGAAGCTAGAGAAACTTTTATGACTAATTACTTTAATCATAATCGCAAAGTTTTAAAAGAGATTGTTCGTAAGCATATAAAAGAGGAAGAACAAGATTTGTTTATCGATTTAATCTTCTCACCCATCTATTTTAATATATTAATTAAACCTGAAACTCTCGATGAAAATTACATTAAAAAGATGTTGAATCAAGTTCTACGTATATATCATTG
The DNA here is from genome assembly GCF_001837945.1 of Staphylococcus sp. HMSC077D08. Lineage (NCBI taxonomy): Bacteria > Bacillati > Bacillota > Bacilli > Caryophanales > Staphylococcaceae > Staphylococcus > Staphylococcus sp. HMSC077D08. The sequence continues at coordinate 1,702 of NZ_KV834757.1, forward strand.
ATATGAAAAACGCTTCTTTCGAGGAGCGTTTTTTGTATTTCATGTAACAGGTTAGCCTAAGGTCAGTCTATTAAAACCCTTAACCATAATATGTCAAAGCATTTTGACAATGATAAGAGTGACATCGTAAAAACTATTTGATAGCTTTTGTAGAGAAAACTTGATTTGATTTAATAATAATATTAAATGATTTCAAATCATAATTAAGGAGTTTAACGTAATGAATGTTAGCAATCAAATCAAAAAATTTAGAGAAAGAGATGGGTATTCACAAGAATTTTTGGCTGAGAAAATGTTTGTTTCAAGACAAACCATTTCAAATTGGGAAAATGATAAAAGTTATCCGGATATTCATAATTTACTTATTATGTGTCAACTCTTCAAGGTATCTCTAGACGAACTGGTGGAGGATGATTTGAAAAACGTGCAAATCAAAAACATTAAAAAAGAATTAGACTTTTGGACATGGATGATGATAATTCCAATGGTATTGGGGAGTGTTCTCATAGGTCCTATGATTCATTACTTTCATTGGTTAGGAATAGGAATAACATATTTAGTATTTTTAATAGGTATCATTGCTTCTACAAAATTAGAAAAAATTAAAATAAAAAATGATATTGAAACATACGACAGGATATTAGCGTTTATTAATGGTAAAGATCCTAAAGAGGTGCAGAAAAGTAAGTTTAGATATATATGGACATCTTTAATTTCTTTTATTTTCTTTGTTGGTGTGATCATCGGTATAAGTTACTTAAGTATCATTTTAACTGATTATTTTTTATAAAAATCAAAAAGAGAATAGACTGGATGTCTATTGAATTTGACACCCAGCCTACTCTAAGAATGATTATTTATTGCTTTGTCCACTCATAATAATAATGGGAAATATGAAACAACACATAATACAAATCATTATGATTATTGTTTTCATAAATATTTCCTTACATAGTTTTTATTGCACTTAATAGCAGCGTTTAGCTATTCATTCCACCTATCATACCTGATCCTATTAATATGATGAGTGCAACGATTCCTAATATCATAGATGTTTTTTTAGATAATCGACTTGTTGAGTAATAGACAACACCTGTTAAAAAGGCTTTTAAAAGATTAGTTAAACTGAAAGCCATGAGTGTTTTATTATCCTTTGAAAAAATGTTTAAGCTATCAAGCTTATAATCTGTTATCTTTAGTCCAAAAACTATTTGAATTAAAGAAATAATAGTTGTAAATCCTAAAATAATGATTGAATAAGAGAGTGCAGCTGAGAATAAACTGCTCGCTTTGGCATCTGATTTAAATATTTTAGAAATAACTAAAAAGATTAAAAATACTACAACAACACTAAAGATTGTTCCTATGAAAGCACCTATAGTTGTAGTCATACGAAACATATTTTCATCCATTTGGCTATTAGCTATCGATTGGTTATCTAATAGATCATTGCTAGTATTATATGTGATGAAAGCGCTAATAATAGCTAATACTATCATTATGATTGATTTAAGTATCCATTTTGGCTGATGTCTTAGTTTGTTAAAATGATTAACAAATGGAATACTTGAGTTCTGAATATCATTTTCTTTTAATTCCTGTGTACTCATGTAATATATCTCCTTTACTTATTTAGGTTAGTTTGATGGTAACATTTTATTACATAATATAAAATGTAAAATCCTTAAATTTAATTAAATATAATTACTAATACTAATTTAAAGACAAAATGATTGCTACTATATTAAAAATTATAAGATTTAGTGATTTTTCTACATATAAAAGATTAATAATTTTACAAGTGTGTTATCATTTTCTTGTGAATCTATTACACAAGGAGAATATATATGAATAAAAAACTATTGTGGAGCATCATTGGTATTGTAATTATTGTCGTATTAATCATTGCTGCTTTTATATTAAAACAAGTTAATGGTTCAGGTAGTAAAGATAGTAAGGCTTACGATACATATACAGTAAGAAAAGAGACACCTATTAGTTTAGAAGGCAAAGCGTCTCCAGAATCTGTGAAAACTTATAATAATAATCAATCTGTGGGTAATTTCTTAAGTGTTTCAGTACAAGATGGTCAAACAGTTAAACAGGGTGAACGTATCATCAATTATGATACAAATGGGAATAAACGCCAACAACTAGTGAACAAAGTAAATCAAGCACAATCTCAAGTTAATGATGATTATCAAAAAGTAAATCAAAGTCCTAACAATAATCAATTACAAGTTAAATTGACTCAAGATCAAAGTGCTTTAAATGAAGCTCAGCAGTCATTGTCACAATATGACAGACAACTCAATGACAGCATGAATGCATCATTCGATGGTAAAATCAATATTAAAAATGATTCAGATGTAGGTGAAGGGCAACCTATTTTGCAATTAATTTCTTCAAATCCTCAAATTAACGCAACAATCACAGAGTTTGATATTAATAAAATTAAAGAAGGCGATGAAGTAGATGTCACTGTAAATAGCACAGGTAAAAAAGGAAAAGGCAAAATCCTTAAAATAGACGAACTTCCTACAAGCTATGATACAAGTGACGATAGTGCAGCATCATCGGCACAATCAGGGGCACAAGGTGATAGTGAAGAAGGAACTGAAATGACGGCATCTAATCCTACAATTAATCAGCCAACAGGTGGTAAAAGTGGCGAAACATCAAAATATAAAGTTATTATTGGTGATTTAGATATACCCGTGAGATCTGGCTTCTCTATGGATGCTAAAATCCCTCTTAAAACTAAAAAGTTACCAAATAACGTGTTAACAAAAGATAATAACGTATTTGTCGTTGATAAGAATAATAAAGTTCACAAACGTGAAATTAAAATAGAACGTAATAATGGTGAAATCATTGTGAAAAAAGGATTGAAATCTGGCGATAAAGTCATTAAAAAACCAAAAGGTAATTTAAATGATGGAGAAAAAGTAGAGGTGTCATCATGATTGAATTGAGAAAAATCAATCGACACTTTAAAAATGGAAATGAATCAAATCATATTTTAAAAGACATAGATATTCATATTGATGAAGGTGAATTTATTGCTATCATGGGTCCGTCTGGTTCAGGTAAAAGTACGTTAATTAATATCTTGGGATTTATTGATCGTGGTTATGAAGGAGAATACTTTTTTAACAATGAGAATTATCAAAAAAGCTCAGATAATAAGCTCGCAGAAATTCGAAATCATACTGTAGGTTTCGTCTTTCAGAATTTTAAATTGATTCAAAATAACACTATTTTAGAAAATGTAAGTATTCCGCTAATTTATAATGGTTTGAGTAATAAAGCGAGAAAAAGCAAAGTTTTAGACGGACTTCATGACGTCGGTCTCAAAGGTAAAGAGCATCTCTTACCAAATAAATTGTCAGGAGGGCAACAACAACGTGTAGCTATTGCCCGGGCAATTATTAATGACCCTAAGTTTATTATTGCCGATGAACCTACTGGCGCTCTTGATTCGAAGACATCTCAAGATATTATGGATCTTTTCGTAAAACTGAACAAAGAACAGAATACAACTATTATTATGGTAACGCATGATCGTGAAGTGGCGGAAAAAGCTGATCGTATTATCCATATTTTGGATGGACGTGTGCAAGAGGAAGAGGTGTTGACACGTGAGTAACTTTTCAAATGTCATATCAGTTGCTATTCGTTCCATTTTAAAAAACAAACGACGTAATATCTTTACGATGATTGGAATCATTATTGGTATCGCATCAGTAATTACTATCATGTCGTTGGGAAATGGTTTTAAGAAGTCAACGACTGAGCAATTCAATAATGCTGGAGCTGGTAAAAATCAAGCTTCAATTTCCTACATGACAGAAAATATGGATGCACCTAAAAACAATCCATTTAAGCAAGAGGATATGAGTGTTGTTGAACAGGTTAATGGTGTTAAGAGTGCTAAAGTAAAAGAGGATAAAGATAGCACATATTCAGTCAAAATTACGAATACACATGGCAGTAGTGATGCTAGTTTAAAAAAGGTTGATAAACTGACAGATGTAGATGAAGGAAAAGGATTTACGAATGATGATAATGAAGTGCTAGAAAAAGTAGCCGTTATAGATAAAAAAATTGCTAAAAAAGTATTTAATAATCATGCAATGGGTCAATCTATCTATGTAAATGGAGAAGGGTTTAAAGTCGTAGGCGTCTCTGATAGCTCAGAAGTTGATGAAAGTGGGATGCCTATTGAGTCATTAATTCAAATACCTACAAAAACATTTAATAAATATATGGGCAATTTGACACAAGGTATGCCTCAATTATTAGTTACAGTTGAAAAAGGTTCAGATAAGAAAGACGTAGGTAAAAAGGTCGAAAAAGCGTTGAATAAAAAAGGAACTGGCGTATCTGAAGGTCAATATAGTTATGAAGATAATGAAGCGGTGATGAAAACGATAGGTTCAGTCTTAGACACGATTACTTACTTTGTCGCTGCTGTTGCGGGAATATCACTCTTTATTGCAGGTATTGGTGTGATGAATGTCATGTATATTTCAGTCACTGAACGAACAGAAGAGATTGCAATTCGTCGTGCATTTGGCGCTAAAGGTCGAGATATTGAAATACAATTCTTAGTAGAAAGTGTTGTGTTATGTCTCATAGGTGGTATCATCGGATTAATTCTAGGTATTATTATTGCTACATTGATTGATCTCGTGACACCTGAAATGGTTAAGAGTTCCGTCAGTCTAGGTTCCGTCATCCTAGCTGTAGGTGTATCAACATTGATAGGCATCATTTTCGGTTGGATACCCGCACGTTCAGCTTCTAAAAAAGAATTAATTGATATTATTAAATAATTTATAACATAGAATGGTTTATCGTAAGGTACCATATGGTCGAAATTCTTGTTAACACAGCTATTAGTGTTTATACTGTTGCATTATATTACTTAATGGTTAAGTACACACGATAATTTGAGAGCATAGTAGTTATTAGCCTTTATCACCTATACCCCCTCACTGTTTCAAGTAGAGGGGGTTAATGTATACATGAATACTTATTTTTGACTATCTATCGGTCAGTTGAAGAATGCAAAAAATTTAATTTTCATGAATTGAATAAAAAGATAAAAGTAGTGTATGTATTAACTAAAATTAGCACAAGCTTTAATTAATTCGTAATATGAATTTAAAAAATAGATATGGAAATATAAAGTGATTAAATATTATATTCGTAATTAATTATTAGAAAATATTGATATAGATTAAATTTCTATAGAAGGGTATTTATAATTATTTTCAGGAAAAATAAAAAAGCTAATGTAGTTAGATTACTATCAGCGCACGAATAGTGGTTGATCAATAGAAAAAATTATAGATGAAAAGTAAACCATCCGTTTGTACGGGTGGTTTTGATTTTGTGAGGTAAAAACTCATTATTGTAGGATATACAAGAGTATTGTCTATCGAGCAAAATATAGAAAGGTCATTTGAAAATTTGAGATGATATATATAACTTTAAACATTGTGAAGACTCACCTCAAAAACTAAGATTAGTTATTTAAAATGTTTCTCATGCTACTTTTTTCATTTAATGATACCTGAATTGTTATTAATAATATCGTTTTATCAATTTTAATTGTGATTAATGCGATAAAATAGATAAATATAATTAAAAATAATGTATTGAATTAGTTTAAATGCTGTAATAGAATCAATAAAATGTTTTAAAAACTAAAAAGTTAACAAAAATTTAACTAAATTAGTTAAAAAAATTAATGACTTATATGTTATTTTGAATTTAGCAGTTATTTTTTCATTCTTTATAAGGGAAAAATCTTATAGAGGTGATTTCTTTGAAAAATAATAATAGAATAAAAAGATTTAGCATTAGAAAGTACGCAGTGGGAGTAGTATCAATTATTACAGGTGTAACAATTTTCATCGGAGGGCAACAAGCTCAAGCAGCTGAAATTTCAGTGCAACATGCGGATGCACACCCAGAAGACTCGCAAACAACACAACAATTAAAAAATGATAAGGTAGAAGAAACGCTAAAAGCTTCAAAACAAGGTACTGCTGATAGTCAAAAAGTACAAACAATTGATCAATCTAAAACAAATCAAAACAACCAACATTCTGTAGCTGAAAGTGCACAACTGAAAAGTGATGAGACAGCAAATCAGCCAAAAGTAGAAGAAGAAAGCTCAGTAAAACAAGACGTCCAACCGTCTAAAAATGTAAATCAACAAGACGTAGCTACTCAATCAAATGAGAGAGAAAATAATGACATAAAAGGTGAAGACCAAACTTCAAAGGCGAGCAATCAACATACTCAGAGTTCTAACAGTCATAATCAATCAATAGGAACAAAAGATAGCGACTCAGAAGAAATCGATCAGCCATTAGTGAAATTACAAAAGCCGTCTAATGATTCTACATATCAAACACAATCAAAAGCTAAACAAGATAGTTCTAAACAGCTCCCTCAAGAAAAAACAACAAAACATCAAATTCAAACAACTGAAAATGAACAGACAAATAACGTTGATTCTAAAAAAACTAATGACACTCAAGATGCTAGACAACATACTCAAGAGCCTAAAAATGATACATCAACATCACAAAAAAATCATCATCAAGTAGCTACAAAAGAACAATCTAATAGAAGTACAACAAGGGAGACACAAAAGCAATCAGCAAATTCTAATCAAAATCATCAGTCTACACATCAAGCACAGTTCAAAAACCAATATCCAGTCGTATTTGTCCATGGTTTCCTAGGCTTTGCAGGTGATAATCAATTTAGTTTAGCTCCAAAATATTGGGGTGGTACAAAATACAATATTGACAGAAATTTAACTAATGAGGGTTACAATGTACATGAAGCAAATATCGGTGCTTTTAGTAGTAACTATGATCGCGCAGTAGAATTATATTACTATGTCAAAGGAGGACGTGTTGATTACGGCGCAGCGCATGCAGCTAAATATGGTCATCATCGCTATGGTCGAACATACAAGGGTATCATGCGTGATTGGGAACCTGGCAAAAAAATTCATTTTATAGGACATAGTATGGGTGGTCAAACCATTCGTCAAATGGAAGAGTTCTTAAGAAATGGTAACCAAGAAGAAATAGAATATCAACGTCAACATGGAGGTACTATATCCGATTTATTTACAGGTGGTAAAGATAATATGGTTGCTTCAATTACTACACTTGGCACACCACATAATGGTACACCGGCGGCAGATAAAATTGGCACACGTAAACTTGTAAAAGAAACGATTAATCGTATTGGTAGATTAAGTGGTGGTAAAGATGTAGATATAGATTTAGGTTTTTCTCAATGGGGATTAAAACAACAACCAAATGAAAGCTACATTGATTATGCGGAACGTGTATCCAAAAGTAAGATTTGGAATACTGAAGATCAAGCTGTTAATGATCTGACAACGCAAGGTGCTGAAAAAATTAATCAACAAACAAGTCTAAATCCTAATATTGTCTACACTACTTATACGGGGTCTGCGACGCACACAGGACCTCTTGGTAATGAATTACCTAATTCTAGTGAAATTCTTTTGTTGAACTTAACCAGTCGTATTATTGGTAAGGATGCAAACAAAGAAATTAGACCGAATGATGGTGTAGTTCCAGTTATATCATCACAACATCCTTCTAATCAAGCCTTTAAAAAAGTTGATGATCATACACCAGCTACTGATAAAGGAGTTTGGCAAGTGAGACCTGTTCAACATGATTGGGACCATTTAGATTTAGTAGGTATGGATGCATTTGATTTAACACATACAGGTAGAGAATTAGGTCAATTCTATCTAGGTATTATGGATAATATCATGAGAATCGAAGAAGCTGACGGTATTACAAATAAATAATTTTATTTATAGTATAAGAAAACCCTCATAATATAGAGAGGTCACACTGACCTCTCTATTGAGGGCTTTTGTATTATGGTTATTTATTTTTCTCTTCACGTCTCTTTAGGATATATGCACCACCGAGTAAACCCACAGGTATACCAATAAGCGGTGTGACAATGTTACTTAAAATAAATATGATTACAGTTAAACTAAGTACGTTAAACCAATTGATTGTTAAATTTTTTAAATCCTCATATGATTGTTTGATTAATTCTTTGAATTTCATAGTAAAAACCGTCCTTTATTAAAATAATTTTGTGAATTGAGTTACTAAATAGAATGCTTAATCATACGACTCGAGTGTATAAATGAAATCATAGCAAAAATGAAATAAACAACTGTATATATAATCATTACTATAAATATAGGTGACATTGAGACATTTCCTAGAAGTTTCATAAATGCAAGTGCTGCAAATAATGCATGTAATAAAGCAATGAGAAGCGGTAATCCAAAATTAAATGCAATTTTTAATAGTAAACCTTTAGACATATCAGTGTAGGTAAATCCTATACGACGTAATATCTTAAAGTTATCAAGTTCATCCTCAGTTTCATCCATTTGTTTAATGTAAATAATACAACCAGCAGCCATTAAAAACGCTATTCCTAAGAATGATGTTACAAAGATAAGTATGCCATTGCTTTGGTTTATAAATTTCTTATATTCATCGTGCGACACAATATTACGATTAACTTTTGAGGCAATTTTTTCTGCTTTTTTCACATCTTTGTGAGTATTGAAATTAAAACCGTACATCTTATTAACAATATTGTCAGTTTTTAATGTGTTATAGACCTCCGGGCTCACCTCAACTATAGGAGCTCCAAATGATAATTGTGATGGATATATTTTAGAGTCATCTTTGTCTTTAACGATAATAGATTGTTTAGATTTTCCTTTAACTGTTATCTTATGATTTAAATGAATATCTATTAATCCCGTTGATGATTGTATATTCGTTATTTTAGCTTCATGACCCTTGAGATGTGAGTTCATCATTAGTGATGTTGTATTAGTAGACATATCAGAACCATTCTTACTCTTCATGACGTGGTCGCTTAATGTTTTTGGATTGATTACTTCATAAGTCCGTTGATGATATTTTAAATTTCCTTGATCTAGTTTATGTTTAAATTGCGTAGCTATTTTATTCTGGCTTATATTAAAATCATCTGGAGAAGTCATTTCTAAAGTTGTATTAGTATTAGATTGTGTAATTGCCGCGAAGCAAAGAATACTAACAGTGAAAGCTGAAATGATAGCAATAACTGTAAGAGACATCGCATTTTTCTTCATTCTGTGCATGATAGATGATGTAAAGACAACGTCTGTGATATTTACACGACCATGTTTAATATGTTTTAGCGTTTTAAAAATAAGTGATACAGAACTTCTAAAGAATAAGAAAGCACCTATAATAGTTAAGAAAAGTATGCTAAAAGGTGTAATCAAAGCAGTTGTTAAGGCTTTAAAAACACCAAACATTTCAGTAGACATATAATATCCAAATACTATCATTATAATTCCTAAAACACCGCTGATTGCTTCAAACGTAGTTATTCGTTTTTGGGTAGCTTCCGGGGTATAATTGTCTTTCATCAAAGCTAAAATGCTGTGTTTTTTTAAGAAAATGTAATTTTGTATCATTATCAATAAAAAAGCGACAGCTAACATTACGATAGTAATAAGTATAGCTTGGGGTTCAAAGCCAATAGAGATATGTGTGTTTAACTTCATTAATTTAGAAGCGATAACAAGTAAAAGTTTTGAACCAAAAATACCAATTAAAGTGCCTAAAATTCCTGTTACAATAAAAAATACTAGTTGTTCTATATTGAGCATTCTTAGAATATTTCTACGTGTTAAACCTATCAGTTGGTATAAGGCAAACTCTTTTGTACGCCTTTTAATAAATAAATGATTTGCATACATTAAGAAAACAACAATAATGATAAAAAGAATTGTAGCACCAATTGTGGCACCATTTTTAATAATAGTTGAAGAATCTGAGTTATTAATACTATGTGAATATTTTAAAGTTGAGAAACTAAAATAAAGTATAATGCTAATCAATAATGAAAATAGAAACATTCCATAATGCTTAATATTTTTTCTTAAATTTTTAAGGATAAGTTGGTTAAATGTCATGAGTGACACCACCTAGTGCGGTTTGAAGTTTCATAATTTCTTGGTAAAATGTTTGTTTTGAATCGTTACCCTGGTAGATTTCTGAGTGTATATCACCGTCTTTCAACATAATGACTCTCTCAGCGTAACTAGCGGCTGAAGGATCATGTGTCACCATCATAATGGTTGAATTAAATTGTTTATTCATATCTTCTAGACGGTGTAACAAATCTTGGGCACTTTTAGAATCTAAGGCGCCAGTAGGTTCATCTGCGAAAATGATCGTTGGTTTATGGACGAATGCTCGGGCAGCCGCCGTACGTTGTTGCTGACCGCCAGAAATTTCACTTGGATATTTATTTCCCAGGTTATAAATACCTAATGCCTCAGCCACTTCTTTATAATTTTGTTCCATTTCATATTTATGGAATTTTTGTACTGAGAGTGGTAGCATAATATTTTCTTTTACTGTTAATGTGGGTAAAACGCTATAATCTTGAAAAATAAAACCGAGATGTTGTTTTCGAAAATTTGCCACTTCTTTGTGGCTCAGTTTATTAATTTCTTTGCCTTCAACTTCCACAGTTCCACCTGAAATAGTATCTATTGAACTTAACACATTGAGTAAAGTCGTTTTACCTGATCCAGATGGACCCATGACAGCTACGAATTCCCCTTTTTCAACTGAAAAACTTATATTATTTAAAGCTCGATATTTTTGTTTGTGACCATATACTTTTGATAATTGATTTGCTGTTAAAATAGCCATCCTCTCACTCCTTTAGTTATCTATATTTAAATTGTAGGATGGTTGTGACCTCCTTGCCTTTATCTAAACTTACATTTATAGACATGAAACTTACATGTTTGAAAGATACTTGTTTTATAATTTATCAAAATACATATAAGTGTATGCTTTTGGTTTAATTTGCCGGATTATCCATGACGCTTAATTTAAACTGAATTTTTAAAAATAAGGTTTTAGTTAATCATTAATAATAATTTAAAAATTGTTTGTTATAATTTATTATGAATTTATAAATGGAGAAAAGGAGTATTAATATGAAAAAAGTATTTATGATCATAAGTATACTTACCATAACTGTTACTTTAAGTGCATGTGGAGGTTCTGGAAAACAAAAAGAGCCATCTAAGGAAAGTCAAAAATCTGATAAATATGATTATGTTTATTATGAAATATTAAATGATGGAGATTCTGAAACGCCAAATGTTGAGATTAAATATAAAGATAAAAAAGGTAAATCACATATAGAAAAAGCTGATTTAGATCACGTGTATGAACATATACTAGATGATGGTAATAAAAAACCATATATTGTAAAAGATGGGAAGAAAATTCATGTATACCGACCACCATATATGATTTATGGTGATGATGATGTTGAAGGCAAAGCCATTTCGAAAGATGAAGTTACGAAGTAAAAGAAAGGTGACAAAATGAAACAGCTATTATACAAAACAAGTTGCGTAATGATGGTATTTCTCACGTCTTCTTTAAGTATTGTCAGTACATATTCTCATGCAACAACATCGGGCGGAACGAGTAGTTCCAGTTCGGCAAGTTCTAGTTCAAGTAGCAGTGCAGCTTCTGCATCTAGAGGTTCAACTTCTTCAAGTACAAGTATGAGTCGTTCTAGTGCAGTAAATGCGTCTCGTAATGCACAACAATCTAGTCAGCGTGCTGCCCAACAAGCGACAAAATCAAGTCGTGTGACAGCAACCAAAAATAAAGGACAACAGAGTGTATCAAGCCAAAAAGCACAATCTCGTTCTTTAATGCCATCTCAAAGGCCATATGATTCAAGTGCACCGTATTCGTCTCAATATATAGCTACAACTTATTATAATAATTGGTTATTCTATTATATCTTTGCATATTCGTTTTTAAATCAACATGAAAAGAAAAACAGTGTAGATGCTCAATTTAATATGTTGAAACAACAAATGAAGCCTCATGAGAAACTTTATACTGTTACTGTAAAGACCAAACAAGGAAAGCGTGTCGTTGTTGTACCTAAAAAACAATATGACAAAATTGAAAAAGGAAAACACATTAAAGTTAAAAATGGTGTTGTTCAGTAATCTTTTATGAGCCCATGTAAGCTCAGTGATAAATGACATAAAAACATATCAAGGGAGCTATAATAATGAAGAAAGAAATAATAGAATGGATTGTAGCCATAATCGTTGCAATTGTAATCGTCACACTTGTGCAAAAGTTTTTATTTGCTTCTTATACAGTCAAAGGAGCGTCTATGCATCCAACATTTGAAAATCGAGAAAAAGTGATAGTAAGTCGTATAGCAAAAACGCTTGATCATATTGATACAGGAGATGTAGTGATTTTTCATGCTAACGCGAAGCAGGATTATATTAAGCGACTTATTGGTAAACCAGGTGATTCAGTAGAATATAAAAAAGATCAACTATATTTAAACGGTAAAAAAGTAGATGAGCCTTATTTAAGTGAAAATAAAAAACATAAAGTTGGAGAATATCTAACGGAAAACTTTAATTCTAAAGATCTTAAGGGTACGAATGGCAATATGAAAATTCCTAACGGTAAATACTTGGTTTTAGGTGATAATCGTCAAAACAGTATTGACAGTCGTATGGATGAAGTAGGTCTTTTAGATAAAAATCAAGTTGTTGGAAAAGTAGTTTTGAGATACTGGCCATTTAATCGGTGGGGTGGTAGTTTTAATCCTGGAACATTTCCTAACTAATTAAATAAAAACCTCTTAGTGCATATTTTCAATGACATGCGTACTAAGGGGTTTTTTAATATTTACTCTACTTCAATATGTTTACCGACAGCTTCCCATTTTATAGATACTGTTATGATAATTCCGAGTAAAGGGACAATGGACAAGATTAACATAGTATTCGTTAGACCTACCGCAGCAAGTATGATTGGAAAGACAAAAGTGCCTATGATACTACCAGTACGACTTACAGATTCTACAAAGCCAGTAGCTTGTGAACGTAAATGAGTGGGGAATGATAAGGCGCCAATTGTTTTCCCTTGAGTACCAGGACCTCCTGAATGGCCAAATAGAAATAATCCAATAAGGAAAGTGTTAAGAAGCATTGGTAGATGATGATAAAAGAGTCCTACACATACCATTGAAATTAAAACAAGTGTGAAGCCTATCATTGTAAGCTTCCGTGTACCTAATTTATAAGTCAATTGAGCACCTAAATATGCGCCTAGAATACCTGCTATATTGACTATGGCAGTGCCTAATAATACACCTATTTTTTCTTTACTAATAAGATAGGTTGCAATAATAGGTATGTATAAACCAACACCATAGTACTGCATACCTTGTAACGTTGAAATTGCGGTTGCCAGGATAATTCTTTTTATATATCTCGGTTTAAATAAGTCTGTCCAAGAATTTTGAGGCGAAGTCACATCAGAACTTAAATCATCGTCAAGCGTTCCCTCTAGGTGGATGTCTTTATGATAATATTTTCTTACAAATTCAGTTGCTTTTTCTAAAGAATAATGATTAATCACCCATGTCGGACTTTCGTGTAAATATTTAATTCGCAAGATGTATAAGACAAAAGCAATAAATGCACCAAATCCAACTGCATATCTCCACAAATGTGCACCAGCCCCTAGCATAAAGAACGCAATGACCACTAAAGCAGAAGTAACTATTGCAACATACCAAACGACTTGCCAATAATTAACATTTCTTCCTTTATGCTTTAAATTACTTATTTCCGCAATAAAAGTGAAAGCAACTGGACTATCCATTCCAATAGCAAACCCCATTACACAACGACATATTATTAGAATAATTACATTTGGTGCGAATGCTGCACCAAGAGACGTTACAGTGAGTGTTAGTAAGGCAATTGATAAAATGCGCTTGCGTCCAAACTGATATGCTAATGTACCACCAAGTAATGCACCAAATAATGCACCAATAGGTAAAGAGGTCATTACTATAGATAGCGTTGCTGGTGATAAATGAAACTGTTGAGTGAGTTGATCAGTCATTGTACCTAAAATAGTAATATCATATGCATCTAAAAATATAGTTCCTAATATTAAGAATAAAACCACCTTAGATGTCGATGTTTGAGCTTCATCGTCTATGAGTCTAAATAAGTCAGTTTTTGATTTAACGAAATTCATATTTTCATCCCTTATTTTCATCTTCTTTTCAATCGTAATCCAAGGTCGTTAATTCAATATAAAATTAAGATTAAAAAATTATTAATGTTTTTAAAGATGAGAAGTGATTTGTGGATAACTAGAAAGGTGAAAAATAAAAAAGTTGTTATAGCAATGTTTAAGTAAGGGTGAAATTATCCACAATAGCTTGATCGTATGTGTATAATTTACAGAATTGTGTGACAATCATAGCTGTTTATTTGCTATCAACACTTTTAAATGTTGGAGGGATAAATTGTATGATAAATTACGTTTAATTTATTACGAAAGTAAAAGATTTAATTTTTTAGAAATTTATTAATAAATAAAGATATTTTCTGTGTATGCGTATTGTTAAAGGTTGTATATTTTTTAATAAGTTCAAATAATCTAATTAGAAAAGTCTTTTGATTAAATATAAATTTGTTGTATTATTTAATAAATGAAAAGCAATTCGATTTTTGCAATAGTTTAGAAAGCATTTGGTTTTTGAGAAAGGTTCATTTTTAAAATGAATAAATATATAGAATATCCTCGCAATTGAAACAAATTTTATCACTCGAATTCCTCAAATTTCTTAGTATCTTCTTCATTGAGATTGACTAGATATCATTTTAAACGTATTAGATAATTTCAAAAATTTCTTAACGTAAAGATTTTCTACAGGAAAGTTCTGAAAGAAAAATCATCTAGCCCAATCGCTTTGTCTTTGGGTTTGAAAAATTAGATAGATTTTTCAAGTTTTTGTATAAAATTGACTATCACTATTTTGAGGTTTCTAGCACTTACAGGTAATAGTCTTTTCCATGATACATATTTCCAAACAATCCTATAATTTAAGCTTTATTTATGAATACATTTGGTAAATATTAAAAATTTATAGTTAAGACTGTATCGAAGTTTGATAAAGATTAATTTAAATCTGTGGTGGTTCAATTTATTTTTCAAGTTGTTTGTAAAAACCTTGTTTTAACTCTCTTATCAACGAAAATTCTATAGAAAATGTAAAGTTTCTAAGACATCTATAAAAATAAATACAATTTTTGGATTTTACTAATCAATATTGAGAAGTATATTTTAAAAAAGTTTTCTCTGTGTTTTTAACGTTTGTGTTGTTGATGATTATCTATCTTAAGTTAAGCTTTTTCACTCTAATATTGGTTGTAGGTATAAGACAATAGAAACAAGAGAACTACATACACACTTATGACTTAGAGAATATCGAATTCTAGTAATCAAGTTTTATGACATAATCCTATATTCGTGTATACTAAAATAACAGAAAATTCTAAAAAAGGGGTGGTTTTGTATGTTTAGTTATCAAATAAATAAAAATATTAAATTAAAAATATTAGAAGAACGAGAAGCAGAACAGTTATTTAAATTAGTAGATAGCAATCGTGACTATCTAGCTGAATTTCTACCTTTTGTTGAACATACGAAGAAGGTTGAAGATAGTAAACACTTTATCCATTCGGCGTTGCAACAATTTATCGATGGTAATGGATTTCATTGTGGAATATGGAGTAATAAAGAATTGATTGGAGTCATAGGATTGCATTACTTAGATTTAGTTAATAAAACAACTTCAATTGGTTATTATTTAGCTGAAGACTTTCAAAAGAAAGGTATTATGACTAAATGTACTAAAGCTTTAATTCGTTATGTATATGAAGAATATGATATTAATCGTATTGAAATACGAATGTCTACCAAAAATAAGAAAAGTCGAGCTATACCTATAAGACTGGGGTTTACACAAGAAGGTATATTGAGAAGTAATGAACGTTTACAAGGAGAATTCTCAGATAGTTATGTTTTTAGCTTGTTGAGAGAAGAATGTACGTATACTAGATAAAACTCCTCGAAAGATATGTTTATCTTTGTTTTAGCGAAAGCATTCAAATAAAATTTGATAATCCTCTAACAACTTTAAAAGCGTCTAGAGATGATAATCCAGACGCTTAAATATATTATGCTTATTTTTCACGAAGTACACGTGTCATTTCTTCAATTTTACCAGTGTGTAAAGGCACATGGATAGCATTTAACATTAATAATTCATCAAGTGTGTTACAACCTGCGATAGGTTGGTCTAATTTCTGAGCTAACTGCTCGTGTGTTAATTTTTTAGCACGTTCTGGTAATGTTTGAATGTGTTGTTTGATTTCGTTGATAGCAGGTACATCTTGTCCTTTCCAGTCTCTAGGATTTGAACCATATCCAAACAATTTATTATATTTTTCAACATCTACGACATGTTGATTGCCTAATGATAATGCTTGTTCAAAGATTGTTAATACATGACCATATTGCCAATGTAAAGTGTTTGGGAAATGTTGAGTTTCTTTATCTAATACTTCTTCAACATTCCAATTGTCATAATCGGCTAAAAGATTGTTTACGCCCAATTCAATGACATTATAAACTGTGATATTACTCATCATATTACTCCTTTTATATATCGATGGTATTACTAAAAATACCCATTAAAAAGGTAGCATATGCATTAAAGATAAAAGTTATCACAAGTTTTAGTTAAAATTTAATGTATATGGATCTTCTCTTTTTTAATCTGTTCCTTTAATACATATATATAAACATATCAGTGTATTAGCTGTAAAAACTGAGAAGTAAGATGAATCTAGAGTTGATTGGAGACATTGATATACGAAAGGATTGATAATTCAACTAATAACTCGAAATTTAGTTCGAATGCAGTAGGCCCTTTTTGACCGAAATAAAGAGCAATGATTTAGAGTAAATAACGAATGTGTATAAAGTAGTTCGAGATTAGTATAGGAAAAGCGTGCCTCTTTCTTTTTAAGCTCCTACGAGATACATTTATTTATCATCTAATCCGATAAGTTGGGTTCTATTGAGCCAGTGACACTTAAAATATGATGGTCATATACTTATTGATTATGAATCATTATGCTTTTTCTTATTTTTATCTTTAATCATTTCAGAAGGAACAGCAAAGATAAATACTAGAATAAACAAAATGAGCGCTAAGTGAGGTACATTTTCTAGGAAATACCATCTTAAGTGCCAGTCAAACATATCATTTGCATAATTTACAAAATACTTGGTAAACAATAAAGCAACACATATGCCTGTTAAAGTATCTAAAACTTTAGTTAATATTGTCATTAAAGTACTCCTTTATCCCATTTTTAATTAACTATTTATAAATATATTAATAAATAATTATCTTTAAATGCAAATAAATTATTAAAAACTTAAATGATATAAATAACCCCCTGAATTTTCAATTACCGAAAATTTAGGGAGATTAAATATTATAGTTCTTGTTTGTTAAAAATTTTAATCGATAAAATATAAGAGATAATCATTGAAATCAATCCAAGTATTCCATAAATGGAATATACAACATAGCTTTGTGTGTTGCTCAGCATTGTAATCATAGAGCCGCTTCCTGTTTGATTACTCAATATCATTGATGCGATATAGAATAAGAAATAGATAATAATGACAGCAAATGTTGTAGTCATCACAATGACATTTGAATTTTCAGAACCGAATTTGAATGTTAGAGGAAACATAATGGAGAAAGTCCCTGCGCCACCAATGGCAACACATAGTGAAATGAATACCATACTTAAACTTTGTGTGATTAGACCGACACTAGGTACACCTGCAAGTATCCCAACTAATGCACACAAGAGAAAAATAGTATAATAACTTTTAACATAATCAGCTCTTCTAACAGGAAGTGTGGATATGTAATTCATCCATCTTGAGTCCTTTTCACGTTTGAAGTTATCCGTAATAGGAGATATTAAAAAAATGATAGCAAGAAAGCTGTTCATCGTTGGATTTAAAAATGAGAAAACGACTGCAGCAATAATTCCGACTACTAAGTAGATGAAAAATGATTTTTTAGCTGTATAAAATATACTAAGAGTAAGACCTTTCATTATACTTCACCTCGCATAATAATTTTAGTTGCATCATCGATTGTCTTTAGTGGTTGTGCATCAGGTACTTTTTGATAGTTATTCACTAAACTGATTTGTCGATCATTACGTCTGCGCGTTGCGATTAGATACTCATTTGAAATATTGAAATGCTCAACTGGTTGATCGATGATACCGTATTGGCTCAATAAAACTTCTTTACTTTCTTTTAAAATAATTCGACCATCACGCATAAAAACGAGCTGAGTAGCTAGCTGTTCAATATCTTCAGAAATATGTGATGAAATTAATATGGCACGATCGTCTCCTAAATAATCCTCTAGAATTTCTAACACATGTTCACGTCCTGATACGTCCATACCTGCTGTAGCTTCATCTAAGATTAATAATTTAGCATCATGGCTTAAAGCAATTGTTAAAGCTGCTTTCATACGCATTCCTCTTGAGAATGTCTTAATTTGATTATTTGTTGGTAGTTCAAATGCTTTGGTTAAAGAAAAGAATGTATCACTGTTCCAAGCATCATATATTTCAGTAAAAACTTTATTGATAGATTGTAGAGTTAATTTATCTGGAACACGTAAATCATCAAAAACTACGCCTAAATGTTCTTTATATTTGAAGTCGTTCTCTGTCACCTCTTTATCGAAGAATTTCAGTGAACCATTATCTTTATGTCTATTTCCTACAAGTGTATTAATGAGGGTAGACTTACCTGAACCATTTTTTCCAATTAAACCCACTACCTCGCCAGGTTTAACAGAGAATGTGATGTCAGTAAGCTGAAATTCTGAATTCTTATATGATTTATTGAGTTGCTGAACTTCTAATAAGTTTTCCATAATTTACTCCTTTTCTTTAAATTAGTTTTAGGATTTCTGTTCTGATTTATAAAAATTACTGACTTTCAGTAAATATCCCAATGAATTATAGATAAATAAAATGATGAACAAAATCATGCCTAGTGATTGATTCATGCCTGTAGTTATTGAGAATATCCCCAACATCATAATTCCTATAAAAAGTAATACAATATTTTGCTGGTGCACTTTATACAAGGAAACGAGTGTGATGTATCGCTCTCCTTCGTCCATAATATTAAATGCTTTTTCAGTGTAATGTTTCTCTCCTAATTTAGGGTATCGAGCATCAAATTTTCTATAAAATATCCCAATCATTATGGATGAAATGATTGTAATAATGAAAGGAATCATTATTAGAGCAATGTGATTGTCAGATGCATTTCCTATGACGGGTATTAAAATTGCAATAAAAGCGACAATTAATTGCATTGTGTAAATAAATCTTACTTTCAATGATTTGGTGTATGATTTATTTTCATATGTATCTGCCAAATCATCTGAAATATTTGCGTCAATTTTAGCTTTATAGTGAAGTGACGCATTTTGGACTATAAATAAATACACAGTGAGTATAACATTTATTAATGATGCTACGATGGTTGTATAAAGCACAACTTTAAAGTTAGCGAATTGTGCATAATTAAATAACTTCTCCCAGTTAATAGCTCCGATGATGTATCCGATGATGCCTCCAACTAATCCTCCTAATAAACATAGAAGTGCATATCTTTTTATTTTCAAAAGTCTTCCTCCTCCATAATAAAGATATCTTCAACAGGTTCACCAAAAATTCTTGCAATTTTTATTGCGGTTAATATAGATGGTGTAAAATCGTTGCGTTCTATTAAAGACACCGTTTGTCGTGATATTCCAGCTTTTTTAGCAAGCTCTGTTTGATTATATCCATCACGGGCTCGTAATTCTTTAAGTCTATTGCGCAAATTGTATCACTTCCTTACATATAAACTATATAATATATTTGTCATTATGACAAGTATATTAGTCAAAATGACATATATATTATACTCTTTAGGGGTTGTATAAAATTGATTTTTAGTACCACAAGTTTTAATAAAATTTATTAGTTTTTAAAAAAGAAATACTTTTAACATATAAATAAGACCTCAACTATTAATTTTTTACTTAAATTTAAACAAATGTATTTTGTAAATGCCTTCATTTTGGTAATATATGCCTATTGTTGCAAAATATAGGAGGTTTAGGTATTGAGCTTTTATCGTTTTATGAAGAATTTTGAAGGTGAGAAAAGTCATTTTGGAGATTTGTTTGAAGGTATGAAAGATATTAATTTTCCTGAAAACATTACGACCCCAAGGGAAATTATGGAAAAGTTCCAACATTGGTTACAAGAACCTAGTTTACACGATACGATACAAGATGCGATTAAGCAGTATCAAAATAAATAATTTTCATCTATATTAAAAGGTTGTTGAATAAATCAGGGTTTTAGTCAAAATCTTTTAATGTAATTTTTATACATATACGTTGATAGGATTCATTTTCGGAAAAATAGTGCAGATAAATCAATGATTTCGTGTTTTGAATAAATAATAGATGATATGTCTCAACTGTTTTTTAACAATGGCGATCGTTTTATACTTATTCATAAAAGTCTATGGGACATCAAGACGCTTAAATACGGCTTCTTAATCTATTATCAAAGATGTTGGTGATTCTAAAAACACTTTACCAGTGAATTGATAGGAAAGATAAGTGTAGAATATGTTGTTTCTATTATGAAGCATGGGTGACAAATATAAAGGAAAGTAAGTATTGATTGCATAATAAAACTTAGAAATGTTAAATCATCGTAGATATAATAGTAGATGTTGAGGAAATCTTATAAAGATGCCTTGTGTTAAGTGGGACGGTTAGACTACCCCGTTTGTATAGACATGAGTATTTCTTTTATGGTTTCCTCTTTTTTACAGCAATGAATTAACTATATTTAGTGAAATGAAAGTGATTCTGAAATTAAAATTGATCATTGCTTAGAAAGAAAGTGATGCATTTGATGACGATAGATCATAATGGAATTTTTCTATGTAAATTTGGTAATATAATGTGGAATGTGTTTACTACAATTAAAGTATGTAATACTCATTTAAATACAATGAAGGTAAGAGATAAACTCTTAAATAATAGATTTGAATATCCAAATATAATGACAATAAGAAAAGAAGGTTTGCTTCTTCCCTCATTTTTAGAAAAGTATAAGTTATATTAAGGAGATGAATATGACATGTCACGCATAGTATTAGCTGAAGCATATCGAACACCTATAGGCGTGTTTGGTGGTGCATTTAAGGATATACCTGCCTATGAACTAGGTGCAACAGTTATTCGTCAAATTTTAGAACATAGTCAAATAGATCCTAATGAAATCAATGAAGTTATTCTAGGGAACGTGTTACAGGCAGGTCAAGGACAAAATCCTGCTCGTATTGCTGCGATTCATGGTGGTGTGCCAGAAGCGGTACCTTCTTTTACTGTAAATAAAGTTTGCGGTTCTGGATTAAAAGCGATTCAACTTGCCTATCAATCTATTGTAGCGGGAGATAATGAGATTGTTATCGCTGGAGGCATGGAAAGTATGTCTCAATCTCCAATGCTGCTTAAAAATAGTCGTTTCGGTTTTAAAATGGGAAATCAAACTTTAGAAGATAGTATGATAGCTGATGGTTTAACTGATAAGTTTAATGACTACCATATGGGCATCACAGCCGAAAATCTAGTTGAACAGTATCAGATTAGTCGTAAAGAACAAGATCAATTTGCATTCGATTCCCAACAAAAAGCATCACGTGCACAACAAGCAGGTGTGTTTGATGCTGAAATTGTACCTGTAGAGGTACCACAACGTAAAGGTGATCCCCTAATGATTTCTCAAGATGAAGGCATTAGACCTCAAACGACAATTGATAAGTTAGCACAACTCCGCCCAGCATTTAAAAAAGATGGATCAGTAACTGCTGGTAATGCATCTGGTATCAATGACGGTGCTGCTGTTATGCTCGTTATGACGGAGGACAAAGCGAAAGCTTTGGGAATACAACCTATAGCTGTATTAGATAGTTTTGGTGCGAGTGGTGTGGCGCCTTCAATTATGGGCATTGGTCCAGTTGAAGCGATACGTAAAGCTTTAAAACGTTCTAATAAAGTGATAGATGATGTTGATATTTTTGAATTAAACGAAGCTTTTGCAGCACAATCAATTGCTGTAAATCGTGAGTTGCAATTACCGCAAGATAAAGTCAATGTTAATGGTGGTGCGATTGCACTAGGACATCCAATAGGGGCTTCGGGTGCACGCACTTTAGTTTCATTATTACATCAATTAAGTGATGCTAAGCCAACAGGTGTGGCATCTTTATGTATCGGAGGCGGTCAAGGTATCGCTACGCTTGTATCTAAATATGGCGTTTAATATTTAGTGGAGCACGGTTTTTATATAATAAAAATGTGTATTAAAAAAGCTATAAACGAAGTCGTTTTAAAAACTTCGTTTATAGCTTTTTACTTAGTTAGAAAGATTTCATTGCTATTAAAATCTTATGATGATGAACATTAATGGAATCATATCATAGCGTTTGTGCACAAC
This sequence comes from Staphylococcus sp. HMSC077D08, assembly GCF_001837945.1. Classification (NCBI taxonomy): domain Bacteria; kingdom Bacillati; phylum Bacillota; class Bacilli; order Caryophanales; family Staphylococcaceae; genus Staphylococcus; species Staphylococcus sp. HMSC077D08. The sequence goes on from NZ_KV834757.1 coordinate 24,377, forward strand.
TTGAACACCACGTGGTTGAGAACGCTAGATGAAAGACATTAATTAAGGTTTTATTGCGAATGCACGAACTGGAAAGCCTGGTGCATCTTTTGGTTTTGGACTGATTGCATAGATAATTGCACCTCTGGTAGGTAATTGATCTAAATTGGTAAGTAATTCGACTTGGAATGTGTCTTGCCCTAAGATATATCTTTCGCCAACAATGTCACCATTTTTAGCTGTATCAATTGAGGCATCAGTATCAAATGTTTCGTGACCTATGGATTTAACACCACGTTCTTCAATGAGAAATTTTAATGCATCAAGGCCCCAACCTGGAAGATGTTGATAGCCATCTACATCTTTATTTTCAAATTTTTCTATATCTGGCCAACGTTTTGACCAATCAGTACGTAATGCGACAAAAGTACCTGCTTCAATGCGACCGTGTTGTTGTTCCCAGTCTTCTAAATGTTTACGTGATACGATAAAATCTGAATTTTGTGCAGCTTCTTTAGAATAATCTAAAACAATTAATGGTAAAACAAGTTCTTTTAAATCTAATTCTTCTAAATATCTTCTATTTTCAACGAAATGGATTGGAGCATCAATGTGTGTTCCATATTGAGTTACGATACTCCAACGTTGTACATAAAACCCATGATCTTTAACATTGAATAGCGTTGAGACTTCACCTTTTTCAAATTCGCTAAAACGAGGGATATTTGGGTCGAAAGTATGTGTTAAATCGACCCACTGAGCCTCTTTTAAAGTATTTAATTGATTCCAAAGTGGATACTGTGACATTTGTCTCACCTCTAGCTCGTATTATGCTGTTGTTGATTCAGATTCTTGACGTTTCTTTTTAACTGCATTGACTAACACTGTTAATGCATCTTTCACTTCATCTTCTTTACGTGTTTTTAGACCACAGTCTGGGTTAACCCAGAATAGAGAACGGTCAATTTGTTGTAATGAACGATTAATTGCAGTGGTAATCTCTTCTTCGGTTGGAATACGTGGACTGTGAATATCGTAAACACCTAATCCAATTCCTAAATCATAATTAATATCTTCGAAATCTTGAATTAAGTCTCCGTGACTACGAGAAGTTTCAATAGAAATAACGTCTGCATCTAAATCATGGATGGCATGAATGATTTGTCCAAATTGAGAATAGCACATATGTGTATGAATTTGTGTTTCATCATGCACAGATGATGTTGCTAATTTAAATGAATGTACAGCATCTTCTAAATATTGTTCGTGATATTCAGAACGTAGAGGTAAGCCTTCACGCAACGCTGGTTCGTCAACTTGAATGACTTTGATACCTGCTTCTTCTAAAGCTAACACTTCTTCATCAATGGCTAAGGCAATTTGATCTTGAACAACCTTTCTAGGTACATCTACGCGTTCAAATGACCAGTTTAGAATAGTAACTGGACCTGTAAGCATACCTTTTACTGGTTTGTCAGTTAAGCTTTGCGCGTATACTGTTTCTTTTACAGTAAGTGGAGCAGTCCACTTCACATCTCCATATATAACTGGTGGTTTAACTGCACGAGAACCGTAAGACTGTACCCAACCGAATTTTGTTACTAGGAAACCTTGAAGTTTTTCCCCAAAAAATTCAACCATGTCGTTACGTTCAAACTCACCGTGTACAAGTACGTCTAAACCAATATCTTCTTGGATTTTAATCCAACGAGCGATTTCATTTTGTAAAAATTCTTGATACTCAGCGTCTGTAATGCGATTATTTTTCCAATCTGCTCTAAATTTACGGACTTCACGAGTTTGAGGGAATGAACCAATCGTAGTCGTAGGTAAATCTGGTAAATTTAGACGTTGGTTTTGTAATTGCTTGCGTTTAGCAAATGGTGATTTACGATGTGTCGGTACACTTTCAAAATCGTATTCAAGATTTTTAAATGATTGACTTTGGAAGCGTTCATAACGAGCTTTGTAATGTTCATATTTTGACGGGTCATCATCATTAAACAAGCGACGCAATGCATCTAATTCATCTAACTTTTCAGTAGCAAAACTTAATCCTTCTGCAATAGATTCATCAAGTGTTTCATCATCTAGTGATACTGGAACATGTAGAAGTGATGATGAGGGTTGAATGACTAACTGTTGTGTGTGTTGTTGTAATGTTTCGATTAGTTGTTTTTTCGCTTCAATATCAGCAGCCCATACATTTCGGCCATCAATGATTCCTGCATAAAGTGCTTTACTTTGATCGAAATCACCAGCTTCAATTTGTTTTAAGTTATAGCCGTTATCGTGTACCAAATCTAATCCTAAACCGCTTACTGGTAATGAACTTAAGAATTTTAAGTGAACACGTTCAAAGTAAGTTTGAATAACGAGGTATTTTCCTAAACCTTCATCTGAGAAATAGTCGTATGCTTTTCTAGTAATGTCTTCATAACTTTCGCTATCATCAGTCACTAGAATAGGCTCGTCAATTTGAATATACTCAGCACCTGCATCTACAAGTGACTGTAAAACTTCTTTATATAAAGGAAGTAATGTTTCAACTTTTTCCTCGAACGATTGATGACCACCTTTTGATAATTTTACAAATGTGATAGGACCAACAATTACAGGATGCGCATTTACATTAATTGATTGTGCATATTTAAAACGTTCTAATAACGTATTTTTTTCAACTTTAGGTTCTACGTTGTCCCATTCAGGTACAATGTAGTGATAGTTGGTGTTAAACCATTTAATAAGTGCACTTGCAACATGCTCTTTGTTACCACGAGCAATATCAAATAATAAATCATCATTGACTTCGCGTCCTTGGAAACGTTCAGGGATAATATTGAACAATAAAGACGTATCTAAAATATGATCATATAAAGAGAAATCTCCAACTGGAATGCTATCAAGATGATAATTTTTCTGAAGTAAAAGATTTTCTTTGTGTAAATCAGTCAGTGTTTGATCTAATTCTGCTTTGTCAATTTTATGTGCCCAATAATTTTCAATTGCTTTTTTCCATTCTCTTTTTCTACCTAATCTTGGGAATCCTAAGTTTGAAGTTTTAATTGTTGTCATAATATTGCCTCCTTGTTGGCAGTGATTGATTTAGAGTATGCTGCGAGTTCCAACGAATAATCTACCTTTTGGAAAGGTGTAATAATGTACAGACCGTTGAAGTATTCGTGTACTGTATCAATGAGTTCTTTAGAAAGTCTTAAACTTAATTCTTTAGTCTTTTCTTTATCATCTTTAACAGCTTTGAATTGGTTAAGTACATCGTCTGACATTTTGATGCCGGGCACTTCATTATGTAAGAAAAGTGCGTTGTTATAACTTGCGATTGGCATGATACCTATGAAGAAAGGTGTATTTAAATGTTTTGTTTCTTCATATACTTGAATAATTTTTTCTTTACTATAAACGGGTTGAGTTATGAAATAACTCATGCCACTTGCTACTTTCTTTTCAAGTCGTTTAATGGCTCCATCTAATTTTCGTACGTTAGGATCAAACGCACCAGCGATGTTAAAGTTAGTATGTTTCTTCAGCGCATCGCCGTCAGTGTTAATACCTTTGTTAAATCTTAGTGCAAGTTCTGTAAGGCCTTTTGAGTTCACATCATAGACATTTGTAGCTCCGGGTAAATGACCTACTTTAGAAGGATCTCCGGTAATAGCCAGTATTTCATTGACACCAATGAGTGATAAACCTAGAAGATGAGACTGTAATCCTATTAAATTACGGTCACGACATGTTACATGTACAAGAGGCTCAATATCGTAGCGTTGTTTGATTAAACTTGCCGCTGCGATGTTACTTACTCTTACGGTAGCTAACGAATTATCCGCCAATGTAACAGCATCTATGCCAGCTTCATCTAATTTGCCTACATTATCGAAAAATGTATCAGTATCCAAATGTTTGGGTGTATCAAGTTCTACGATGACTGTTGGGCCATTTTTAACTTTAGAAGTAAGGTTTTGTTTAAGAACTCGCGCTTGCTTTTGAGATGAAGCTTTATTAATAGGGATTACCTTTTTATCTTTAACGGGTTTTAAATGTTTAACTGCTGATTTAATATAGCGAATGTGTTCAGGTGTTGTGCCACAACAACCACCTATCAATCTGACTCCCTCATTAATTAATTCTTGAGCTATATCTCCGAAATATTGAGCATTATCACTATATTTGAATTCACTATTCTCGATATCTAATAAACTCGCGTTTGGATAACACGATAAATACGCATGTTTAGGAAGTTCTATATGTGAAAATGATCGTTGCATATGGTGTGGGCCATGGTGACAATTTAATCCAACTACATTGGCGCCACATTCAACTACGTATTTCAATGCCTCATTAATTTCAGTGCCATCAACTAAGTAATTCGTATTTGAAGCGGTGAGTTGAGCGATGATTGGAATATCGTATTTTTGTCGTGTGGCAGTGACGATGCGAGTTAATTCATCTAAATCGTAATAAGTTTCAAATAAAAGGGCATCTACACCTTCATCAATTAATGTATCGATTTGAAGTTCTGTATGATATTGAATTGTTGAAAGACTGATATCCTCTTGCCGGACGCCTCTAAATCCACCTACCGTTCCAAGTATAATTGTGTCCTCATTTGCTGCACGTTTGGCAATTTGAACTGCAGCTTGGTGAATTTCTTTAACTTTATGTTCAAGACCAAAGGACTTTAATTTTTCAAAGTTGGCACCATACGTATTCGTTTGAATGACGTCTGCACCAGCTTCGATATAAGAACGATGAATCCGCTCGACCTTATCTGGATGAGTAAGGTTGTAGGCTTCCGGACAAGTATCAAGTCCTTCCGAGTAGAATATTGTTCCAATAGCGCCATCAGCTACTAAAACGTTGCTCTTTAATTGGTTCAGTAAATGACTCATTGAAAGCCTCCTTTAAAGCGTAGTTAAAATCTGCGATGAGTTCTTCTGGATTCTCAAGACCTACACTTAAACGGAATAACCCGAAAGTGATGCCACGTTCACGTCTCACATCTTCTGGCACTGCTGCATGAGACATTGTTGCGGGATGTGATAGGATAGTTTCTACACCACCGAGACTCACTGATACAAGCGGTAAAGTAAGAGAATCGACGAACTTTTGTGCTTTAGATTCATCTTTAAGTCGGAAACCTATCACTGCACCTCCAGTTGAAGCTTGCTTGAGGTGTGTAGGATTATTTCCTGGGTAATACACCTCAGAAATCTCCTCTCTTTGACTCAAAAATTGAACAAGACGTTCAGCATTATGAACAGATTGTTTAAAACGAACTGGTAATGTTTTAAGATGTTTTGCAAGTGCCCAACTATCATAAGCAGAAAGGGCTGTGCCTGTGCCGTTCTGTAATAAGTACAATGCATTTGCAACCTCTCTATTATTAGTAATTGCTGCACCTGCGATTAAATCGCTATGTCCACCTAGAAATTTAGTTGCACTATGAATAACTATGTCAGCGCCTAGTGCTAAAGGTGATTGACCCAAAGGTGTCATAAACGTATTATCAACAGCTAATAGTAACTTATGTTCCTTTGCTAGCGTTGCTACAGCATGAATATCTGTAATTTTGAAAAGTGGATTTGAAGGTGTCTCTACATAGATGAGTTTTGTGTTTGATTGAATAGCTTCAGCGATATGATCTATATGTGTGGCGTTAACTGTAGTAAATTCAATATTGAATCGATTGAGTATTTGTTCAGTTAATCTAAATGTCCCCCCGTAAACATCATCAGGTAAAACAACATGATCCCCTGCGTTTAATGTGAGTAAAACGGCTGAAATTGCGGCAATGCCTGAAGCATAAGCAAATGCATATTTACCACCTTCTAAGCGTGCCAGTTTCTCTTCAAGTAAAGTTCGGTTAGGGTTACCACTTCGTGCGTAATCATATTGACTCTCACCACCTAACACTTTTTGATGGAACGTAGATGAATCGTAAAGTGGTGGGTTAGCTGAGTCGTAGTCTTTACCTCTACGTACATCGAATATTACTTCTGTTTCTTTAGATAAACTCATGAAATCACTCCTACTTTAGAATTCTCTAATGCTTGAATTATGTCAGCTTCTATATCGTTATAATCTTCTATACCTACGGATAATCTGATGAGATATTCATCAATGCCACGTTTGTCTTTTTCCTCATCTGGCATATCCACGTGTGTTTGTGTATAAGGGAAGGTGATAAATGTTTCTGTACCACCTAAACTTTCTGCGAATATGCAAATATCTAAATTTTCTAAAAATTTAGCGACGCTATATGCTTGGTTCAGTCTTAAACTAAGCATGCCTGTTCGTCCGCTATATAAAACTTCATCAATTGAATCTGACTGGCGACATCGTTGTGCGAGTTTTTGAGCGTTTTCTTGGGAACGCTCTATGCGAAGATGTAATGTCTTTAAACCTCTTTGTAAAAGATAACTATCAAGAGGTGATAGCGTTGCTCCAATCATATTATGGAATTGATTCAATTGTTCAGCTAATTGAGCATCTTTAACAGTTACAACTCCAGCTAACACATCGTTATGTCCGCCAATGTATTTTGTTGCTGAATGCAGAACGATATCTGCACCTTCTTCGAGTGGTGTCGAAAGATAAGGTGTTAAAAAAGTGTTGTCGATAATTGTTAACAGTTGATGTTTTTTGCTAAGGATATAATATGGTTCTACATCAATTTCAATCATTTGCGGATTTGAGATTGGTTCAATAAATAATGCTCTAGTTTGTGGCGTGATATTTTTTTCCACTTCTTCATAATTTAAAAAGTCTACATATTTAAACTTCAATCCATATTGTTTTTCGTAAAAATCGAATAACCGAAACGTTCCACCATAAAGGTCAAATGCAACGAGAATTTCATCACCTGGTTTGAATATATTGCATATTAACTGAATCGCTGCCATACCACTGGAAGTAGCAAATGAAGCAATGCCTTTTTCAAGCTGTGCAAAAGCTTCTTCAAAGGCTGTTCTTGTTGGGTTTTTCGTTCGTGTATAATCATAGCCTGTTGATTCACCTAGGTGAGGATGCTGATATGCAGTAGATAAATATATTGGATTGGCAATTGCGCCAGTGTGATCTTGTGTTAAAGCAATTTGAGCTAAATCTGTATCCTTCATAGCTAGCTCCTCCTATTCAGTAAAAATAAAAAAGCTTCCGTCCTTTAGACCCGAATGATTCGGATGTAAAGGACGAAAGCTTAAACTTCGCGGTACCACCTTTGTTTGCTACTTTATTACTAAAGTAACCTCAATCAGTACGCCATAGTGTTAAAACAGTATACTGAAAATAGCGGATACACAATTTTCTTATCGTAACATCATTAAATAAAACAAAAACTCATTTAATCCATATGTGAATAAATGAGTATTAACGATAAATTGTGACGTATAAAATTTCCAGTACGCCATTTAACATCAATGTTAATACTGTATCGCTATAACGGGCGAACCCGTTGATACCTCATATTGGCATCAACACTCCAAGGCCATTTTCAAACTTTCTTTCAATGCCTTCTCTCAGCGTGTGAAGACTCTCTGTATAAGCAGTGTAAGTTTTACTTTCCTTTTTACAGTGTGTAAAATGTTTTTAAATTGTTAATACATAGATTACATAGTTTGAATTTATTTGTCAATGATTTTTCTGAAAATTTTGATTTAACTATTAATTTATTATCAGAAATACATCTGAAAATATATGACGTAATAAGCTTCATATTAAGCCGTTAGTATTAATTTGAAAGGCTTGTATTATTGGATTGAACTTTTTTAAAATAAGGAATGAATCAATGAGGATTGATTATTCATTAGAGGTACTTAAACTAAGATAGAAAGATGTGGAAAAGAGATGGCATATACAGATGATCAGAGGTTGAAAATGAATAATGATGATAGTGTGCAATTTATTGCACTAGAATTAATTAGACCTAATCCTTATCAGCCACGTAAGACGTTTGAAGAAGAACGACTCAATGATTTAGCTTCATCAATTCAACAACATGGTATACTACAGCCTATTGTATTACGTCAAACTGTTCAAGGTTACTATATTGTTGTGGGTGAGCGACGATTTAGAGCATCTAAGTTGGCAGGATTAACAGAAGTGCCAGCTATTATTAAAGAACTATCTGATGAAGATATGATGGAATTGGCAATTATTGAAAATTTACAGAGAGAAGATTTAAATGCCATTGAAGAAGCAGAAAGTTATAAAAAAATGATGACAGATTTGAACATTACCCAACAAGAAGTTGCGAGACGATTAGGTAAGTCACGTCCTTATATTGCCAATATGCTTAGATTATTACAATTACCTAAAAATGTTGCTCAAATGGTTCAACACGGGGTGTTATCTAGTGCTCATGGGCGTACGTTATTAACTTTGAAAGACGCCAGTAAAATAAAAAAGACGGCAAAAAAAGCTGCTCAGGAGTCTTGGAGTGTAAGGTATTTAGAGGAGTATGTCAATGGTTTAGTCAGTAAAGACATCTCAATGAAACTTGACAAAGAGACTAAGGGAAGTAAACCGAAAATGATTCAACAGCAGGAAAGATTTTTAAAAAAGCAATATGGTACGAAAGTAGATATTTCGACATCAAAAAATGTTGGAAAAATCACATTTGAATTTAAATCTGAAGCAGAATTCAAACGCTTGATTCGTCAACTTAATAAAGATTATATGGAATATTAAAAGTTTAGCCCTCTATAAACAGGAAGCATATACATAGTTTTATAAATATCCCTCAAAAGGATAGTATTTTAAAACCATAGACGTATTATCTAAATGAATAAATTAAGTTATAATAAATGAATTATCAAAAAAATGAAAAGGAGGGCATATTATATATGAATCAACTAAAACATATTTTATCTTCATTGTTCGAACCTTTAACAAAGGTTGAAACATATGAAAATTTAATTACTAAAGTAATAATGATTTTAATTTATATCCTTGTAGCGATTGTTGTTATAGCAATTTTGAATAAGATTATTGAGCAAGCATTTAAAATTCAAAATAAAAGTAAAAAAGGGAATAAAAAGCGTTCAAAAACACTGATTTCTCTTGTACAAAACATAGTAAAATATATCGTATGGTTTGTTGTTATCACAACAATTTTAAGTAAGTTTGGTATTAGCGTCGAAGGTATTATTGCTAGTGCTGGAGTTGTAGGTATTGCGGTTGGTTTCGGTGCGCAAACGATAGTGAAAGATATTATTACAGGTTTCTTTATTATCTTTGAAAATCAATTTGATGTGGGTGACTATGTTAAAATTAATAGTTCAGGAACTACGGTAGCAGAAGGTACTGTGAAATCTATTGGTTTAAGATCAACGCGAATTAATACAATTTCAGGAGAACTGACTATTTTACCTAATGGTAGCATGGGTGAAATTACGAACTTTTCAATTACAAATGGGACTGCTATTGTAGAACTACCAGTATCAGTTGATGAAAATATAGATCAAGTTGAAAAGAAACTCAATCGTTTATTTGTTTCTTTACGCAGTAAATATTACTTATTTGTCAGCGATCCAGTTGTTGATGGCATTGATGCGATAGAATCTAATAAGGTTACTATACGAATTTCAGCAGAAACAATTCCTGGTGAAGGATTTTCAGGCGCTCGTATTATTCGTAAAGAAACTCAAAAAATGTTTAGACAAGAAGGTATTCGCATGCCACAACCAGTCATTTCAAATTATAATGAAGGAAAAAGCTAATCATCATTGGAGGTCATTTCATGACGTCAAAGTATGGAATAAATGATATAGTAGAAATGAAAAAACCACATGCATGTGGAACAAATCGTTTTAAGATTATTAGAATGGGCGCTGATATTCGTATTAAATGTGAACATTGTCAGCGCAGTGTCATGATTCCACGGCAAGTGTTTAATAAGAAAATGAAAAAAGTTCTTGAATTTCATCAAGACAAAGAAAGTAAGGAGAATGAATAATGGCTTTAACAGCAGGTATCGTAGGTTTGCCTAACGTAGGTAAGTCTACCCTATTTAATGCAATTACTAAAGCTGGCGCATTAGCAGCAAACTATCCCTTCGCAACGATTGATCCCAATGTTGGTATCGTTGAAGTGCCAGATTCACGTTTAATAAAATTAGAAGAAATGGTTCAACCTAAAAAAACAATTCCTACTACTTTTGAGTTTACTGATATTGCAGGTATTGTTAAGGGTGCATCTAAGGGCGAAGGTTTAGGAAATAAATTTCTTTCACATATTCGTGAAGTAGATGCTATATGTCAGGTGGTTCGTGCGTTTGACGATGAGAATGTTACACATGTATCAGGGCGTGTTAATCCGCTTGATGACATAGAAGTCATTAATATGGAACTTGTTTTAGCAGATTTAGAATCTGTTGAAAAACGTTTACCGAAAATAGAGAAGATGGCTCGCCAAAAAGATAAAACAGCTGAGATGGAATTACGTATATTAACACAAATTAAAGAAGCGTTAGAAGACGGTAAACCAGTACGCAGTATTGATTTCAATGAAGATGATCAAAAGTGGGTTAATCAAGCTCAGTTATTAACATCTAAGAAAATGTTATACATTGCTAATGTTGGTGAAGATGAAATTGGAGATAAAGATAATGATAAAGTGAAAGCAATCCGTGAATATGCAGCAAACGAAGATTCAGAAGTTATCGTTATTAGTGCAAAAATTGAGGAAGAAATCGCCACATTAGATGATGAAGATAAAGAAATGTTCTTAGAAGATTTAGGCATTGAAGAACCAGGTTTAGACAGACTCATTAGAACAACATATGATTTGTTAGGTTTATCTACTTACTTTACTGCCGGTGTGCAAGAAGTGCGTGCTTGGACATTTAAACAAGGAATGACTGCACCACAATGTGCTGGAATTATTCACACCGATTTCGAACGTGGTTTTATTCGTGCAGAGGTAACAAGCTATGATGATTATGTACAACATGGTGGCGAAAATGGTGCTAAAGAAGCGGGAAGACAACGTTTAGAAGGTAAAGATTACATCATGCAAGATGGGGATATTGTTCATTTCCGTTTTAATGTTTAACTTAAAGCATGTATTTATATTAATGAGGCACTCTAAAATTAGAAGCAAATTCTAGTTTTAGGGTGTTTTTTTGATAATAAAATTGAAAATTAGGAGATAAATTATTCTGCATACTACAATGACAACTATTAATGAGGCGATTATTTGTAGTTAGGAAATAGAATCATTGCTCTTATGTAAGGATTCCAAATTCTTAAAAAAATGGAATGATTTTACTTGCTTTAATGATGTCTTGTGTACTAAAAAATTGTTTGCCCTCACCAGTGTATGCGGGTTCAAGAACTAAATTTGCTTTAGCGCAGTATAGCCATTCTGGGTGAATGCCACTATTTAAGATATCTTGAAACTCTTGGAAATCTTTATTCCAATCTAAATTTAATCTCATGAAAAACACCTCATATGTATTTTAGAACAAATGTTCGTTAAAGTGAAGTGTTTTTGTTCGTACGCGTTCGTATTTATGAAGTGAACCAAGACGAATTCACATTTTCGTCAATGTAATTTGCATCGACATTTTGATTTAATTCAGGAGAGTAGTAACTATCTGTATATTGCCATAGCACTTTCTCTCGGTTTGGTTCCTTAGCTTGATATGCTGCTAACCAGTAGCCATCATAAGAACTGACAGCATTTGATGCATGATTTAACATGAAGTTTTCATATGAATAAAAAAGGATCTTCTTGTTTCCAGCAAGCTTTCTCATTTCGTTTGCCCATGCTTGTGTAGCTGTTTCATCATCTCCGGATGTAACGGTTTGTTCTTCATAATCATTGATGTAAAAGGCGGCTTTGGGGGCACGTTGAGATAAAGTGTTAGCTTCATAACGTGCATCTTTTGGACTTTCGTACATGCTATAAGAGTACACGCCGTATTTCATTTTATTTTGTTCTAATAATGCTGCATTTTTTTCAAAAGTCTTATCAACATATTCTGAACCGTACTGTGCTCTTAAAATAATAAAATCATAATTTTTCTTTAGTTGTTTTATTTGTTCGTTAGTTAAAAGTCCTTGCCATTCAGAAATATCTAAGACTCTTTCACCATTATTTGTTTCAGTAATATTAGATTCAGCAGAGAAAGTAGAACGATTTTGTGTTTTATGAGGTTGCTTTTTAGGATGGTCTTTTAAGTATTGTTGATAGCCATACCCCATTGTACCTTTTTCGCTTACAGAAGATGAAGACGCTTGTGCTTGAGTATCTATAAAATTAAGGCTAGTAGCGAAAATTGAAAGTGAAATGATTGAGTAAGAAAATTTCTTTAACATAAACGACTCCTTTATAATGAATTTAGTATCAAGTGCAATTATATGAAATATAATTTTGATGTTATTATAACTAAAATGAAGTATCAACTATCTATTAAGTAACATTAATATAATTTGAATATAAAGTAATGTATAACATAAATAGGATCATTGCGTTTGAACAACGAGGGAAGTCTCAGAGGAGTCTTAAACCAATAATCTGTATTGATATTTTCAAAAATAAATAATGCTCATCAATATTTAAGGGTAAGATTCATCTGAAATTGATTGTAAAAAGTAAAGCTCTATGCTATAATTCTTTTCTGTGAGTAATGAAAATTATTCCTTGCTTATCACATTAAATGTTGATAAGCCGTATAGACCACAAGGAGGTGCAAATAAACTATGAGAACATATGAAATTATGTATATCGTACGTCCTAACATTGAAGAGGATGCTAAAAAAGCGTTAGTTGAACGTTTCAATGGTATCTTAGCTTCAGAAGGATCAGAAGTTTTAGAAGAAAAAGACTGGGGTAAACGTCGCCTAGCTTATGAAATCAATGATTTCAAAGAAGGTTTCTATAACATCGTACGTATTAAAACTGATAACAATAAATCAACTGACGAATTCCAACGTTTAGCTAAGATTAATGACGATATCATTCGTTACATCGTTATCCGTGAAGACCAAGATAAGTAATAATTTAGATGGGGGCGTTTAAATGTTAAATCGAGTTGTATTAGTAGGTCGTCTAACGAAAGATCCAGAATACAGAACCACACCCTCAGGCGTAAGTGTAGCGACATTTACTCTAGCAGTTAATCGTACTTTCACGAATGCTCAAGGGGAACGCGAAGCTGACTTTATTAACTGTGTAGTCTTCCGTAGACAAGCAGAAAATGTAAATAACTACTTGTCTAAAGGTAGTTTAGCTGGCGTTGATGGTCGCATACAATCACGTAGTTATGAAAATCAAGAAGGTCGTCGTATTTTTGTTACTGAAGTCGTATGTGATAGTGTTCAATTCCTTGAACCTAAAAACGCACAACAAGGTGGCCAACGTTCACAGAACAATAATTTCCAAGACTACGGTCAAGGATTTGGTGGTCAGCAATCAGGACAAAATACATCTTACAACAACAATAATTCATCAAACTCAAATCAGTCGGATAATCCGTTTGCAAATGCTAATGGACCGATTGATATCAGTGATGATGATTTACCATTCTAATAATGAACGAATAAAATAAAATGAGTCAAAGGAGGCAGTTAACCATGGCAGGTGGACCAAGAAGAGGCGGACGTCGTCGTAAAAAAGTATGCTATTTCACAGCAAATGGTATTACACACATCGACTATAAAGACACTGAATTATTAAAACGTTTTATCTCAGAACGTGGTAAAATTTTACCACGTCGTGTAACAGGCACTTCAGCGAAATATCAACGTATGTTGACTACAGCTATCAAACGTGCTCGTCATATGGCTTTATTACCATATGTTAAAGAAGAACAATAATATATTATTTATTGTAAAACCCCGTAAGTATAGGCTTACGGGGTTGTTTTTATGTTTTTGAATATTTAAAAAGGGCAGGAAAAGGGCGCGGTTTGAAAGTTTTAGAAATTTAGGCATAAAAAAAGAGGCAACCTCTTAAAACGGAAAGAACAAAGTTCTTTCATAATAAACAAGAGATGTAAATAATCTCTTGGAGACATTTGTCTCGTTCCTTGTTTATTATATTAATTGTTTTTAACATAATAGTTAATCATCTTGTTAAGTGATACAAAAGGGACGGTATATTTCTATAATGCTTGTATTTTCTGTCTTTGCGATGTTTGAAGTTTTTTAAATCATCTTTTCTATTGTTTTTAATACCGTTACTGCAATATTTTGAATGTAATATTAATAACGAAAGTATATCTATGATTGGTAATACTTTAAGGTTAACTGCTGACAATCTTTGTTTTTGATCAAGTCAATGGCAAGTCCAACTAGTTTATAATAAATATGTTCAGCTAGTAGAAGTGCCTATTAAGCCTAGTGATCGTTTAAAAGCTCGTGATATGCTTAGGAAATACCATAAATTATTTACTGAGAGAAAAGAGTTACGCCAGTAATTGTTAATATTGGCGAATGGAGTGAAGGCGATGAAGAAGATACACAGAGAGAGCTAGATAAAATAAAAGAAAACTATCCTAATAGAACTATAATTGTTGATGATGTACCGTTAGAGGATTGAATAGAGCCTATCTGAAAATATTCAGATGGTCATTTTTGATTTTAATTGAGATATTATTTTGTTAGTATTTAAATTGATTAATAAATGATAATTTAAAAGGGGTAAGATTATGTTAAATAAAAATGTTAAATACCCTCATGCTAAGATATTATTTGATATTGTAGGCATTATTTCAAGCATTAGTATTTTATTATTAATAGCCTTTAATTTATATTTAAAGTTCGAAAGTAGTGGAAATGTAGAGATAGGAGTTAAGTGGAACGAGAGTAGTTTATATATAGGACTTACTTTGTTAGTTTTTATCATTTTGTGCGCCATTATCTCTTATGTTCTTAAGTTTATTAAAAGGAATTAAATTAAAATAAAAGGGGTTTTTAGTTTTGAAAAAAGCTTTATTTCTTTTACTAGATGAATTTGCAGATTGGGAAGGTGCACATTTGTCTTCAACTTTAAATCAAGATGATAGTTGGTCTGTAAGTACTGTTTCTATTGAAAAAAATGTATCTTCTTTAGGTGGCTTTTCTGTTTTAGTAGATTATATTATTGGTGATGAACCTAAAGATTATGATCTGTTAGTTATGGTTGGAAGTAATTCTTGGGATAATGATTCTGAGAAGCTTTTGGATTTTGTTGAAGAAGCATTTAACAAAAAGATAGTAATTGGTGCTATATGTGGTGCAGTTGATTATTTAGCTAGAAATGGTTTTTTAAATAAATATAAACATACTGGTAATTCGGTTTATATTTGGCAAAATTATAAAAAATATAAACCTGAAAATAAGTTTTTAGAAAAACAGAGTGTTAGTGATAATTTGCTTATAACAGCAAATGGTACAGCACCACTTGAATTTACTGAATCAGTTTTAAGAGAGATTGATTTTGATGTTGATGAAAATATTGAAAAGACAATGTTTATGAAAAGGTTTGGCTTTTATAAATATTGTGAAAAATACGGGAATCCATATTTATAAGTTGGATGTATTTGGGTGTTTTGAAACGAGTTTCTTCTTGTCTTGATACTATATAGAAATAATGCAAAGATAAACAATAATGTAAGTGCGACGTGAAAGATTTTTATAAAAAGTAAGCGTTTATCATATACATTTAGAGTCTTTTTTTAAGATAATAGTTGCAGCTGCTGAAATTTACTTCTCAAAATTGCGTATTTTTTAAATGACTGTATCTGTTAGATGTAGACTTTTTAACTTGACAAAAATTGACATTTCATAAAGTTACAAACAGACTTAAAAGTACGCTTGTAACCAGTACCCTAAAATAGGTAAGTGGTTTGATAAAAGAATAAAGGGTGCCTCAAATTAGGGGTGCCCTTTTAATATCCTCAAATTTTTGGATATTGGTTTATACTCAGCTCAAATGTGAGTTCAGTAATAGAATTGAATAGCTATATATATTTAACCGGCTCAAATATGAGCGTATTAATTAATACAAATGCTGATGCAATAAGTCAGTGCATTAGAAAACGAAAATATCCGTTTTCTAATTTCTGAAAAGCTGAATGTGGCTTGTCTAACTTATATATTTACGTAGTGAGAAATACAATTTTGAAGTATTTTAGTGCATGAGCTGATGTAACAATTTGTGACGTTAGCTACATGAATGAGTATTCGATAAAGGGAGTAGGGAAACACGACGCCCAAAGTAACTTGATCTAAGATATGAACAAAATATGTACCCATGTATTGTAACTTGTAAAAGTTAGATAAGTAAATGTAGCTAAATTTTTGTAGTACAGTTAAACCTATAGTGTTAATATTTAATTGAATAATGTAAATAAAGGGGGATTTCATGAGCAATCTAATAAGATTAGAAAATGCATGTGTTTTTATTGCAGTGGTCAGTGTTTATTTTATCTTTGATTTTTCATTATGGATATTTTTACTATTTCTATTAGTCCCAGACATCTCTATGGTTGGATATGCTGTTAATAAAGATATTGGTAGTAAAGTATATAATTTAGGTCATACTTATGTTCTGCCTATCATTGTTACCTTGTTGTATTTAGTTACAAATGAAGAAACAATATTACAAATATCTTTAATATGGTTGGCTCATATTAGTATGGATAGAACTATAGGGTATGGGCTTAAATATGCACTAGGGTTTGATAAAACTACTATTCAAAAAGTTTAATAATCAATTATAATAAGCGCCAAGCCTTAGTGGTTTGGTGTTTTTATTGTATGTAGTGTATTTATACTTTTCAAATACTAAAAGGTATGTTAGGGTTTAAGTGGTTAGGCGCCTAACTATATTTTAGGAGTGATTTCACTTGAATGAATTTTATTTGATAGATAGTCCAACTTATAAAAAATTAGAATGGCTAAAAAAGAAATATTTTAACTTAGATATTATTTCTGTCTTGTTGTTTCTTGAGATTAATAAAACCTATAAACTTATGAAAAATAACTATGATAGTTTTATAGAGGATTATGGATTGACAGAGGCTAAATTTTCAATATTGATGTTGTTATTATATGAAGAGAATTTAACGCTATCGCCGTCAGAATTATCCAAGAAAATAGGTAATAAAAAATCAACTATTACTGGTATTATTAAAGGATTAGAAAAACAAGGTTTAGTTAGAAGAGTGAATATATCTAATGATAAGAGAACTAGTTATGTACAAATGACTGAATTAGGTTATTCAAAATTAAATGAGTTTTTACCATATAACTATGACTTTGTTTCAAATGTATTTAGTGATTTTGATGAACAAGAAAAAGAAATGTTTTTCCATTTAATGAATAAGTTAAGAAATAATATTGAAAGGGATGGAGAAGATGAATAAAATTGAATTTTTAGAAACTTTTTTAAGCTTTTATATTAATCATCACGTTGTTCTTGAAGATATGGAAAAAGGTACAAATAAATATACTGTTATAGATGTTAGAAACGCACCTAAGAAAGTAAAAAAAGATAAAATTAAAGGGTCAATTGAAATACCAGCTAAGGAATTACACGAATATTTAAGTGAATTATCAAAAGATAAGGTCTATGTTGTATATGATTGGACTGGTGGAACTATTTTAGGCAAGCAGGCATTATTGGAATTATATCAAAATGGTTTTGAGGCATACGAGTTAGCTGGGGCTCTAGAGGGATGGAAAGGCATGAGTTTACCATTAGAAAATGTAGAATGATAGTTAATTAAAGAGTAAAGTTGAATCACTTATATCTTATAAAACACCACTTAATTGTGGTGTTTTTTAACGCTGAGAAACGTCCTGTGTCGCAGTGAGAAATGAGTTTGTGTAATTATGTATGTTAAAGTGTAAAATAGAATTTGTGAAAAACTAATTGAGGGTGTATATGGCTAAATTCTTGTCTTATAAGTGATATCAAATTCACGAATTATTTTTAAGTATTAGTTTCATTATCTATAACAGTAAAAATGATGAATAGGAGTGTGAATATGGCAAAATATTTTACTTCACTTAAATTAGGTTTATATCTTTTAATTTTAATTGTATTACAGCCCATAGTTTTCAATATTTTAAATTTAGAACGATCTAAAACTATAAGTATAATTGGACACTTGATTTTTATATTAATTGGTATTTTATTAATTTATTTACACTCCAGATACAACAAGGATAGGAATGATAATATATAGATATTTTAACACTAAAAAATAATTAAATAACAGTTTTGAAGAAGGTAACTTTTATTATTGTTTCGTTAATATCATTAATAAAAAGGGAGATTGAAATGAGTAGATTACTTGAAGAGTTAAAGTATTGTGGGTTTAATTTTATATTATTATTATTTGGTTACTTAACTTTCTATAGACCTGCAAATGAATCTAGAGAGTTTTTCCAAAAAGAATATGGTGACAAAATAAAACTTTCTCATTTTTTTAATGACAGTTATAGAAATGTAGGTATGGAGCATATAAATCTATACATTTATGCAATCATAATATTTATAATCGCTATTGTAATAGCAATTATCATTCTGAAACTAACTAACCAAGTTTTATATTCTCCATTTATACAAATACTTATCTCAATATCATTAATAGTCATGTCATTATATAGTATGGTTAATACATATATTGCATCAATTTTGCTAGCAGCAGCATTTATTGTACTTGTTATTTGGGCGTTTGTTAATGATTCCAGATAAAAAATATTAAATAAAAATCACTTGATTTCAAAATTTTTATTGCCATTTTAACATTTTATATACAACTGATTAGACAATTTAAATAAGCATTCATAATCATTTGTTATTATATACTTTCACGGTGATTAAAAAAGGGCAAAAAAAGGGCATAATTTTGATGATAA
>NZ_KV834757.1:43330-105225 GCF_001837945.1 Staphylococcus sp. HMSC077D08
AAAAAAGGGCATAATTTTGATGATAAGGGCAAGTGTATGAAAGTGAATATAATCAAAATAAAGTTATAAACGTTGATACATAAGTGTTTTGATAGTGAATGAAATGATATAAAATACATCTATATAAAAGAAGAACAATAATACTTTATTTATTGTAAAACCCCGTAAGTATAGGCTTACGGGGTTGTTTTTGTGTTTTTGAATATTTAAAAAGGGCGGGAATTTGAAAGCTAGATTTTTAGATACATATCCTTTGACGATATTTTTCAGTGATGTTATGAGATTGAATCCCAAAATGAGTTAAGATTATGCGTTGTAAAGTGGTTTAAAACGGAACATCTTAGTTTATTATACTTACCTTTCTAAAACTAGGCCATCAATATATTTTTTAAACATTTGATACGGTACGTTGAAAAAATGGGTTAGGTGCATAACATCTTTAAATATTGATTGATGATAATGGTTTACCATTCCCAAATTTGAAGTGGTTTGTTATGCGTGACATTTTTCTTGTTAAGTTGAGTAGTTAATTCTTCAATCTCTATATGTCTTTTAGTTCTTAAGTTATATAAAATATGTAAATTTATGTGCTACATCTTCTATTCATGATGAAAGTGTCTACGTTGACATCAAGATGTCATTTTATCAATTAGCATATCTAAAGGGTTATACTTTGAAGTTGTAGCACCATCATTAAAATTTAATGTTTGTAATTTTGTTTTTTATTAGAAAGCATGTTTAGAATAGCTGATAATATAGTACAGATGATTGTAACCATGATTAGTGTCGTTACTACATAGACTTGATTACTTTGAATATTAAAACCTATTTCAAAATGACCTTGTAAGTGTCCTTTTATAAAAAAGTTAAGTGTAATGATAGTGAGAATTGCTAAAAATGAAAGGAAACCTATAATTTGTATAATTTGGTTAATACGTTGAAATTTATTTTTATGTTGCATGTAAAATACCTACTTTAAATATTTTTAGAAATAGTTCATTTTAGTCATCTTTAATAGCTTAACACAATAGGATTGAGGTTGATAATAATAAATATTGAAAAAATAAAAGCAAAATAGCTTTTATCAGTAAAATAAAAATTTATACAAAGCGTTTAATCATTTTTGACATGGGGTATCTCATACTAGTGAATAAAATATATAAATAAAGGAGACAATCAATTATGTTTGGATTAATAGGTATGATTATTGTCGGCGGTATCATTGGATGGATCGCAGGTTTAATTTTAGGTAAAGACGTACCAGGAGGTATTCTAGGAAATATTATTGCTGGTATTGTAGGATCATGGGTTGGTACTATGATTTTAGGTGAATGGGGACCACAATTAGGTAAAATACACATCTTTCCAGCATTATTAGGTTCAATTATTTTAATCTTTATTATTTCATTAATTTTAAAAGCACTAAGAAAAAAATAATAAGTATAGATTAAGTTTAATTTAGGTAGAAAATGTGTTGCTTGATTATTTGAAAGTAATCAATTAATACAGTTAAAGTATGTGTGTTTATCTATACGCACGTAACTCAATGATAGATATTGATGATGTCTTTAATCGTTTGAGTTACATTAATTATAGTTATCAAAGCATCCAAACCAATAAAAATGGTGTGGGTGCTTTTTTCATGTTATAAAACATAAAAAAGGATGGCGCTGGGTTACGCCATCCAGGAGTATTATGTTCATGAATATAAAAGACTTTGTAGTTACTAATAACTACAATTTAATATTATCAGATTGCTATTTATCTGACAACATTAAAGGTTTTGATTTTTAAAATTTCCAACAAAATTGAGAAAATTATTACTTTGATTTAAAGGCCTCTGTTCGGTTTCATAAGCCATTGGTGATATGTAATAATGAATTGTAAAACGACATCGAGGAGGTTTCTTATGGACAGTTTAATTACATTTATCATTATTACATTATTGATTATTATAGTGCCTGGGCCAGATTTCATTATTGTAATGAAAAATACTATTAACTCAAGTAAAATGAATGGTTTTATGGCCGCATTTGGTATCACTACGGGGCATATTTTATACTCTTCATTAGCAATTTTTGGAATTATATACATACTTACGAGTTTACACTTTGTTTTTTTAACAATAAAAATATTGGGTGCTTGTTATCTTATTTATCTCGGAATCAAAAGTATTTTAAGTGCGCACAGTTCTGTTGATTTTAGTAAACAAGCTTTAGCTGATGTCAGAAATGTGAGTTATATCACTTCTTTTAGACAAGGTTTTTTAAGTACAAGTCTTAACCCTAAAGCTTTATTATTTTATGTTAGTATATTCCCTCAGTTTCTTTCTAACGGTAATATACATATGAAATCTGAGATTGCGTTATTTGCTTTTTCAGTTGTTGTAGTTACATGCTTATGGTTTTTATTTTGTGTATTTATCTTTCAATATATTAAATTATTATTCAGCAGACCAAGATTCAAAGCTATATTTGATTATATTGTAGGGTTTGTTTTAATTGGCTTATCTATTAATTTATTATTAAGTAAAAGTAGCTAAGTCAGAAATGAGGAGATAGAATGGAAATTTATTTAGTGAGGCATGGTGAGTCGCAGTCCAATTATGATAATAAGCACGGGTATCTATATTTTTGTGGACAGTTAGACATCCCTTTGACGGAAAGAGGTATAAAAAGCGCTAGAGAACTATCTGCTTATTTTAAAAATAAATACATTGACACTGTATATGTATCAGATTTAAAAAGAACAAGGCAAACGTATGATGAGCTATTTCCTTATGATCTTCCAACAATATATACTAAGACGTTAAGAGAGCGTTCGTTAGGTGTTTTTGAAGGGAAAAATAAAGAAGAAGTTTGTAAAGACAAAAGGTTCGAAAAATATTTCCATGATCCTAATTATAAATACTTTAGACATAGTTTTTCACAAAAAGCACCACAAGGAGAAAGTTATCAAGATGTCTATGATAGAGTGGTTACTTTCATTGAAAATGAGCTTAATCAACGGCAGAGACGTGTAGTGATAGTTGCGCACCAAGTTGTAATTAGATGTTTTTTCGTCTATTTTAAAATGATAACTAAGGAAGAAGCCTTATCGACGGAAGTTCTTAATTGCTATCCATATTTAATTAAAAGAGAAATGAAGTTTTGAATACATATATAATCATTTGAATTGTAAAATTGTAATTGCTGGCTAAATTGATATTAATTCTCTATCAAAAGGTATGATTGAGGTCTATCAACAACCGTAGCAATATTGTTATATATAATATAGGATTGTGAGTGAAGCCTGGGGCATAGATTATCGATGCCTCAGGCTTTCATAACATACAATCAGTCAATGATAGAATTAAAAATACACACAAATATCAAACCATTTTTTACAAGAGGGTGGGGCCCCAACAAAGAGAATTTCACCGAGAAATTCAACAAGCAAAGCAAGTTGGGGATGGGCCCCAACAAAGAGAATTTCACCGAGAAATTCAACAAGCAAAGCAAGTTGGGGTGGGACCCCAACAAAGAGGATTTTAATGTAAATTCTACCTCTCTTACCCCTTTACTTGATTAATTTATTCTATCTGAAGTAGATGGGTGTACTGAAAGTGTGACAATAGAACTAACAAGTAATGCAAGTATCGTTAAGGAAGCCATAAGTGTAATGACAATTTGTCCCATCATTAAGCTAATGATTACTAAAAATCCCCATATCATCAGTGCACTTATTTGTAATATCGCCGATATGATTCTACATGCAAGATGATTAAATATACCTAATATGAGTGCTGGTAAAGCCATTATAACTATTGTCGTAATGGCTATGAGTACTGTATAAGGTTCGTTATAGTTGATTGTGTGTGGGCCTGTTGGATATTTTGCTAAAACAAGTACTAAGCCGATGGTAGATAGTATTGATAAGATAATAAATGTTAAACGTATCTTCATAATGATTTTCCTCATTTCTTTTTATTTAGAAAAATATATATGCTATATTAATTTTATTGTGTAATAAATATATTGAATTGTCAAAATAGCGAAAGCATGTTTCAAAAAGATGAGATGATGAAATTAACTCGAATATCAAACAAGCCCAAAAAAGATGTTAGTCCAACATCTTTTTTGGGCAAGTAAAATAATGTGCTATAGAAAAAGCCTTTTGTTTTATTTATTAAATACTTCTGTGTCTATTCCTTTTTTCTTAAGGAAAGTAGTGATTTTATCTTGTTGTTTTTTATTTACATCACCTGAATATTTTGTGGGTACATCAACAACGTTAATTGAATTTTGTGGTTGGTAGTTTAATTTCTCAATGTCTTCATCTACGTTTGAAATAGTACTATTTAAAGCGTGAAAATAATTAATTATACGATCTGTTGGATCTTTATATTCTTCAGGGATGTGATTGTTTTTTATAAATTTTTTAAAATGCAAATCATTTTTAACTGCTAAATTGGATAACTTGCTAAGACGATCAGCTTGTGATTCTGTGATTTTAGGATTACTATCACTTTGCTTATCTAATTTATGTTGCATGACATACTTATTATCAAGTACATCGCTATTCGCTTGTAAATATTTTTCTAAAGCTTGCTTCATCTCTTTTTCGTTAATTTTTTGTCCTTTTTTGTTTGAAGAAAAAATATCTTTTTCCTTTAAGGTTTTAGCATTTTTAGGTGCATGAGCGTTGCTGTGATGCTCTTGGCTATTGTTATCGTTCGTATTTGAGCATGCTGCAAGTGTTAAAGACAATGCTAGTATCAAGTATGTAATGACTCTCTTTTTCATAGAATTGAGTAACTCCTTTTGCGTCTCTATCATTAAACAGTGTTTTAAATTTATACATCTATTAGAGTATCATTTATCGAAAAATATTTGAATATTTTAGAACTACATTTACCGTTAGATATGACTAAATTATGTCGGATTATATGAATAATATACTTGTTTCAATAGGTTTTTTTTATAATAAAAAACAGAGCTCCACCATGGGAACTCTGTGAGGTTAAAATATTTATGATAAGTAACGTTTTAAAAATTAATTTCTAATTATATAATCGAATGCATTAAGTGCAGCATTGGCACCAGCACCCATAGAAATAATAATTTGTTTATTTTTTTGATCAGTAACGTCACCAGCTGCAAAGATACCAGGAACGTTTGTTGCGTTATCGCGATTAATCATAACCTCGCCACGTTCATTTAATTCGACAGCATTTTGCAACCAAGATGTATTAGGAACTAATCCAATCTGTACAAATATTCCATCTAAATTAACTACTTGTGACTCTCCGGTAGTCATATCTTCATAGCTGATACCTGTAACGTAATCGTCACCAATTACTTCTGTTGTTTTAGCGCTCGTTTTAATATCAACATTAGGTAGTGAGCGTAGACGTTCTTGTAATACGCTATCAGCTTTTAATTCAGAAGCGTATTCAAATAATGTTACGTGTTTAACGATGCCGGCTAAATCAATAGCTGCTTCTACACCAGAATTACCACCACCGATGACAGCGACATCTTTATTTTCAAATAAAGGTCCGTCACAGTGAGGGCAGAAAGCCACGCCTTTATTGATTAGACGGTCTTCCCCTGGGATGTTTAGTTTGCGCCAACTTGCACCTGTAGAAATGATGGCAGTTTTACTTTCTAAAACAGCATCATTTTCTAAAGTTACTCGAATAGCTGAATCTGTTTTTTCGATATTTGTAGCACGAATACCAGTCATTGTATCAATATCATATTGTGCAATATGTTCTGCAAGATTTGATGAGAACTCTGAACCTGTCGTTTCTTTAACAGTGATGAAGTTCTCGATACCAGCAGTATCATTAACTTGACCACCAATGCGATCAGCGACAATACCTGTACGTAGCCCTTTACGTGCTGTATAAATTGCAGCACTACCACTTGCAGGTCCGCCACCAACGATTAACACGTCATAAGAATCTTTATCGTTGAATTCAGAGGCATCTTGCGTGCTTCCTAATTTAGTTAAAATATCTTGAACTGTCATGCGTCCGTTACCAAATTCTTGACCATCTAAGAAGACGGCAGGCACTGCCATAATGTTTTCAGATTCTTCACGGAAAACAGCGCCATCAATCATAGTATGAGTGATGTTAGGATTAATAACACTCATTAGGTTTAACGCTTGAACGACGTCAGGACACTTTTGACAAGTAAGACTTACAAAGGTTTCGAAATGAAATGGACCTTCGAGTCCTTTAATTTGATCGATAATGGATTGCTTTTCTTTAGGTGCTCGACCACTCACTTGTAGTATAGCTAATACTAGAGAGTTGAATTCATGGCCTAAAGGTATGCCAGCAAATGTAATACCTGTTTCTTCACCAGGGCGGTTAACTGAAAAACTTGGTGTACGTTTTAAAGATTTTTCAGTAATTGTTATGTGTGCTGACATCTCAGCAATCTCATTTAATAATTCTTTGAGTTCGTTTGATTTATCATCAGAGCCTAGGCTGGCAACGAATTCAACGTCGCCTTCCATAAGCTCAAGTAATTGTTGTAATTGTTGCTTTAAATCAGCATTAAGCATATTTTAATGCCTCCTTAGATTTTACCTACTAAGTCTAAACCAGGTTGTAATGATTCTGAACCTTCTTCCCATTTAGCTGGGCAAACTTCACCTGGATGTTGACGTACATATTGAGCGGCTTTAATTTTGTTAACTAATGTACTTGCGTCACGTCCGATTCCGTCAGCATTGATTTCTGCTGCTTGTACCACACCATCAGGGTCGATAATGAAAGTACCACGTTGTGCTAGACCAGATTCTTCATCCAACACATCGAAATTGCGAGTGATTGTTTGAGAAGGATCACCAATCATGCTGTATTCTAGTTTGCTGATTGCATCAGAATGGTCGTGCCAAGCTTTGTGTACGAAGTGTGTATCTGTTGATACTGAGTACACGTTAACGCCTAATTCTTGTAATTTAGCGTATTGATTTTGTAAATCTTCTAATTCAGTAGGGCATACGAATGAGAAGTCAGCAGGATAGAAACATACAACGTTCCAAGAACCTTTAAGATCTTCTTGAGTAACTTCTTTAAACTCATCTTTTTTTGGATCGTAAGCTTGTGCTGTGAAAGGTAAAATTTCTTTGTTAATTAAAGACATAGATAAATTCCTCCTGAAAAGTTAAGTGTTAATTAGAATTACTTAAAAATAATTGTTTGTTTATAATAATTCTAATCTCTTGTTTAGTATTATTACATCTTGGCATTGAATAGTCAACTTTAGAAGTTCTTAAAATCTATGAAAGTATAAAAAAGCTATAATTAAGCCATTTTAAATCCTTCATTAATTAAAGAATAGCGAGTGAAAAAAGTTGAAAATCCAATGTGAAACTGAAATTTTCAAATGTGTATGACATTGAATCTCAGTTATCATTCTCAACTATGGTTATTTTATTGATAATGAAGTGTAATTTTATTACTACTTCATATATATAATAACATGTATCATACATGGATTTCCTTTTTTAGCATCTGTATAAAACAGAAAGAGTTATTTCCACAAGTTGTTATGACTTTCTGTGAAAATAACCCTATTAAACTTACTTTATTTATTAACCGAAAATGACACCTTACCGATACCACTATATTCAGCACGGTACGTGCCATATTCTAATTTTAATGGAGATATAAAAGTTCCAGATGAAATGATATCTCCTTTTTTAAGTTGTTTGCCGTGCGTGTGTAGTTTTTTAATTAGCCAATGAATAGCGTTTAAAGGATTTCCGAGTACTTCGGATGATTCTCCTGTGGCGATACATTTATCATCTTTATATAAATTTAAATGTACATTAGCAAATGCATCATTATCAAGTCCGTCTACAGAGTCACCTACTACGACAAGTCCTGTTGCGGTATTATCTGATATTAAATCTGATAAAGTAAAATTTGGAAACCAATTTTTATATCTTGCATCTGGAATTTCAATGCCTGGCGCGATACGGGTATGATATCTAATTGTTTCTAAATCAGCATCATAAGGTAAGTCTTCCTGCACTATAAAGATAATTTCTGGTTCTAGTAATGGTGAAAATAATTCTGAAAGAGAGACTGAGGCACCATCATTAACAATTTGGTTAGATAAGAGTGTTCCATATGCTGGTTCGTTAGTGTTAGCAATTGCTTGCGTTGCCTTGCTAGTCATACTAACTTTATACCCTGTAACAGTCGAACGGTCTTTGAAAGTTAATTGGTCAATTAGTTCTTCTTGTACATGATATGCTTCTTCTTCGTTTAATTGATAGTTCTCGCTAATGAAATCGATGGGTTTTTTATATCTATAAGCTTTAAATAAAACCTTAGCAACTTCTTTATTTGTTAGTGTCATATTGTATCCCCCTAAATTATCTGAAAATTGATACTTTTATGATAACTTCTAAATATGAAGTGTGCAAATCTATTTAAATATACTTCATTTAGGGTATAAAATTATTAATAACGTAAATTTTGATAGGAGTGGGTATAGTGTCAGATTATGTTTATGAGTTGATGAAACAACATCATTCAGTTAGAAAATTTAAGGATCAACCACTTAGTTCTGAGACGGTAGAAAAATTAGTAGAGGCGGGACAGAGTGCTTCTACATCCAGTTATCTTCAAACTTATTCTATTATTGGTGTTGAAGATCCAAGCATTAAAGCGCGTTTAAAGGAAGTGTCAGGTCAACCTTATGTTTTAGATAATGGTTATTTATTTGTATTTGTTTTAGATTATTATCGTCATCATTTAGTAGATGAAGTTGCGGCGTCAAATATGGAGACATCGTATGGTTCTGCAGAAGGACTATTAGTGGGTACAATAGATGTTGCATTAGTTGCACAAAACATGGCAGTTGCTGCCGAAGATATGGGGTATGGAATTGTTTATTTAGGGTCATTGCGTAATGATGTTGCGCGAGTGCGTGAAATTTTAAATTTACCTGATTATACGTTTCCGTTATTTGGTATGGCAGTTGGTGAACCTTCTGATGAAGAAAATGGGTCACCTAAACCGCGCTTGCCATTTAAACATATTTTTCATAAAGATCAGTATGATGCAAATCATCACCAACAACGTAAAGAATTGGAAGCATACGACCAAGTAGTGAGTGAATATTATAAAGAACGTACCCACGGTGTGCGTACAGAAAATTGGTCACAACAAATAGAAACATTTCTAGGACGTAAAACACGTTTAGATATGTTAGATGAATTGAAAAAAGCAGGATTTATTCAAAGATAAAAAGAACCTGAGACAGAAATACATGTCTCAGGCTGGGTGGGGCGATATTTTAAACACAAATTTTGCTCCGCTCTTTTTATAATTGTATATCGTAATGACCAATGACAACTTATCTTACATTTAATTTGCAGATAAATCGCCGTAATCATTTGAGTCAAATGTTTTTTTGTCCCAATGATTTGTTAAGCGTGCGGTACCTGTTCCAGCTAGCATTGAGTCATTAACGTTAAGTGCTGTACGACCCATATCGATGAGAGGTTCGATAGATATCAGTACTCCTGCTAGAGCAACTGGTAGATTAAGTGTAGATAATACGAGTATTGATGCGAATGTTGCACCGCCACCTACACCTGCAACACCAAATGAACTTATAATAACAACAGCAATAAGTGTAACAACAAATTGGAAGTCAATTTCTACATTTGCTACTGGTGCTACCATAACTGCTAGCATAGCAGGGTAGATTCCTGCACAGCCATTTTGCCCTATGGATAGACCAAAAGTTGCAGAGAAGTTTGCAATTCCCTCAGGTACACCTAAACGTTTTGTTTGTGTTTGAACATTTAGTGGTAATGCACCTGCACTTGATCGTGAAGTAAATGCGAAGATTAGTACTTCTATTGTCTTTTTCACGTATTTAACGGGATTGATACCTAAGACACTCAGTATAATTAAATGGATGATATACATTGTGATTAGAGCTGCGTATGAAGCAATTAAGAATTTACCTAACGTCCAAATTGCAGAAAAATCGCTGGTCGCAAGAGTAGAAGCCATAATAGCTAAAATGCCATAAGGCGTTAATCGTAAAACAAAAGTTACGATAGCCATAACGATAGAATAGATTGCTTCTATACCACGTTTAAGTAAGTTTCCATGTTCCGGTTGTTTTCTTGCAACTCTAAGATAAGCAAAGCCCACAAACGTTGCAAAAATAACAACTGCAATTGTCGAAGTTGTACGTTGTCCTGTGAAATCTAAAAATGGATTGCTTGGGAATACTTCGAGAATTTGTTGTGGTAAAGTGTTTGCAGTTAAATCTTTGGCTTGTTTTGAAATTTCTGTACCACGTGAATGTTCTGCACTACCTAAATCAATAGACGATGCATCTAAACCAAAGATCAAAGCGTAAAAAATTCCGACGATAGCTGCGATGGCTACAGTACCAATTAAAAACATAAAAATATAAGAACCGATCTTAGCGAATTTTTCACCAATTTGTATTTTGCTAAAAGCGGCAACAATTGAAATGAATATTAGTGGCATGACAATCATTTGTAATAGTGCAACATAACCATCTCCGACAATACTAAACCAGTCTGTTGATTGTTCGAGAGTTTTAGACTCTGCACCATATATGAGGTGTAATACAATGCCAAATACGATACCTATTCCTAAAGCGGTAAAGACGCGTTTAGGGAATGAAACGTGTTTTCTTGCCATAATATTTAACATAACTAGGAAAACAAGTAACACGATGACATTAATTACTGTAAAAAGTATTTCCATATGAATATATAGCTCCTTTTATAATTTTAGTATTCCGACATATGTAATAAGAATAAAGAGGGTTAAGAAGAAATTCAAGTTGTTGATTTATAGTTTTCTGATTCACTTAAAGCAGAATAGTGTGAAGGTGATTACTAGAATAATGAAAAATTGGAAGTTTATGTATATTAGAAAAGTGAGCAAAGAGGACATAAAGAGATTTACATTAATAAAAAAGACGCGTGCAATCATGCTATAAGAAGACATGATTGCGCGCGTTTTTTATTTAATATTATGAATAAGCATGAGTCAGCTATGAATATAAATCATTTATAAGTTAAATAGACGTGCAAAGAAACCTTTCTTCTCTTCTTTAGGTTGTTGTTGGTAAGTCGATTGAGAAGATGGTGTAGCTGATGTTGATTGAGAATGAGAAATTGACTCAGATTTTTCTGAGTTAGATACACTTCCTGATTCTGACAAGAACTCGCTTGTAGACGTACTTTTTGATTCAATTTCTGATTTGCTATTTGTATTACTTTCAGATGTTATCGAGTTAGACTCGGATAGAGATGAACTCATTGAACCATTTACTGATTCAGATTGGCTTAAACTTGCTGTAGTGCTTTGACTTGCGATGTTGCTCTGAGATATTGAAGCGCTATTTGACATTGAATCAAAATGACTGCGTAATTCACTATCTTTTAATTCGTTAGCTTTAGCGATGTCTTTAGATTGTTGTTCTTGTGCTGACTGAATAGCCTCTTGAGAATTTTGGATTGATTTTAAAGACTGGGCATTCGATTCTAATTTTGTTGTAATATCAGTCTGTAATTCTTTAAGTTCCTGTTGTTGGTGATGTACTTGGTTAATCATTTGCCCTAACATTTGACGTTCTTCTCGCATTTTTTGAATTTCAGAACGTAAATCTTCAACGAGTTGTGCTACATTTTGATCAGTTGGTAATTGGCTATCCTCGTCTTTAACAATGACTTGTAAAAAGTCTTTTTCCTTTTCAAGCTCTTCAAATGCTAAATCATAACTATTCGTTTGTTTAACTTTGTTAGCGATATCTGTAAATAATTCGATGTCATCTTCTTTAAAGTCTGTGGCTTCACGACCACGATATTCTGTTTTACTAAGGTGATAGCCTCGTTCCTCTAAATGTTGTACAATTTTTCGGACCTGCTTTTCACTTAGTTCTACACGTTGAGCAAATTCTTTAGTTAACATTGAAAAAGTCCCTTCATATTTTAATTATGTATGGTGACGTTTGTCTTCGGCCAGTGAAACGTCAGTCTTACCTCATATGATAGTTTACCTTTTCTTAATATTGATTTCAAGGTGTTTTAGACAGACTATCTTAAATTCATTTCTTTTAGGAGAGGGTAAATAATTTCTCTTGAAATGCCGTTTGCAAAAACATATTTAAGAATATAATTAGATTTGATGCTTGTGCCATAAATGTCCTTTGTTAATTCAATGTTAGCTTTAATAAATAAATCTACTTTTTGTGGCGTTTCCTTTTGGTTTTGATTTGGATGAATGTAGTCGATGTCGTCCTGCTTTTCAAATTGATTTTCAAAGAGGAATTGACGACGATGTTCTAGTGCGTTTCTGAGCTTGTCATCGATGTCAACAGTCGAGGGTTCTTTTGGAACTTCTAACATGATGAAATTAATATCTCTATTATGAACTTCTTGTGATAAAAGGTTTAATTGTTTTTCTATTGCCTCTAAAGTTAAGGACATTCTTTCATCATGATTGGGGCTTTCTTTTGCGATTAAGTAAATTAAAAATGCAGAATTGGTTGTTGCTTCGTAATGCGCAGTTGCTAAGCTAACTACAGTCTGGTTTTCAATTCCAACGATAAAGGCGTAATCATTTTCTGTTTTATTGTTTTCAAGTGAGCGTTTAAAAATTTTACTATCTTCATCTAAACCAATATCCAATTTATTATCATATAATTTGAGTGCCTCGCTAAATAATGGATCTTTAGCTGATTCTATTACTTTAAATTCCATGTTATATCCTCTCCCTAATATTATTCAATCGTAGCTAATTAGCTTTATTTAATGATAAAAAAAACCATAATGTCTGCTCGACTAAACAAACATTATGGTGCAATGCTTTTATAATGTAGAAATAAAATTATGCTTTAGGCCCTTCAGACTCTGCGGCATAATGAGTAATATCCACTTCTTTATATGCAGCATTATTATCTTCAACTTCATCATGAGAAGAACGATCACTGTTAGCAACAACGAGCATTTTATCGTTTAAAATATCTTGTTTATATCCTTCTAGTTCATTGTCAGTTAAATCATAACGAGATAATACTGCTTCTTCTCCATCTTCACCTGTAAGTAAACGAGACATACGGTCACTAAATGAGCCACTTGTAGACATTAATGAGATTTGAGAGTTGTGTAAATCATCTAAGTGCAACTTACTTTTACTGATAACAGCTAATTCTGTCTCTAAATAACCTTCAGATTTTTTTTGATTGATGACTTTATATAATTCGTCTTGGTTATTCACTACAGTAATTTTTGCCATGATTATCGCCCCTTTTAAAAATGTTGTCTTACATGGTTATACCCTAGTCTAATTTAATAAAACTATTACACAGATAATTATATAATTTTGTGTTAAAACATTTCAATGATAATTCATCCTTTAATATAACGCTTACACTGAATTTTGATGCTTTTTGAATCGTGAACATCTCTTTAATTATATTGAAAATACAACAAAAATTTGCTATTATCATTAAATAATTTATATGACTCATATAATCTAGAGAATATGGCTTTAGAAGTTTCTACCGTGTCGCCATAAACGACACGACTATGAGTAACAATCCAATACATTAAGAGCAGTTTAAATCGCTAAAGCAACATAAAAGTAAAACGCATTTGGTATAACTGGAAACAAGTGAGGATACACATAAGCCTGTATAAATTGAGTGCAATTGTTTGAGTTTTATCAAATTTAATAAGCGTTTTTAGGATTACGTATGCGTATCTTCTTCTTAATTTGCTTTAAGGCAAAGTATTGCACGTTCACTCATAGATCCTGAAACTATTAATGGTAGTTTGAGGTTTTTTTGTATCTAGGAATCGAATTTGAATTTACTTGAGGAGGTTTTTTGAGTGGAGTCGTTAGGACAAAAAGTCAAAGAAGATGGCGTTGTCATCGATGAGAAAATTTTGAAAGTAGATGGATTTTTAAATCATCAAATTGATGCAAAGTTGATGAATGATGTAGGTAAAACATTTTATGAGTCTTTCAAAGACGCTGGTATTACTAAAATTTTAACTATTGAAGCTTCTGGTATTGCGCCTGCTATTATGGCTTCTTTTCATTTTGATGTTCCTTGTCTATTTGCTAAAAAAGCTAAACCTAGTACCTTGAAAGATGGCTTTTATAGCACGGATATTCATTCATTCACAAAAAATAAAACGAGTACAGTCATTGTATCTGAAGAGTTTTTAGGTCCAGACGATAAAGTACTTATCATTGATGACTTTTTAGCTAATGGCGATGCTTCGCTAGGTCTTAATGACATTGTAAAACAAGCAAATGCGACGACAGTTGGCGTGGGTATTGTGGTTGAAAAAAGTTTCCAAAATGGTCGCCAACGTTTAGAAGATGCAGGCTTATATGTATCTTCACTTTGTAAGGTAGCTTCATTAAAAGGCAATAAGGTAACTCTTTTAGGTGAAGCGTAATGAAAAATTTCATATTAAGTGTGCAACATTTGTTAGCGATGTATGCAGGGGCGATTCTTGTTCCTATTATTGTGGGGACAAGCTTAAAATTTTCAGCTGAAGAAATTGCTTATCTAGTTACTGTTGATATATTTATGTGCGGGGTAGCGACATTTCTTCAAGCGAATAAAGTCACAGGGACTGGATTACCGATTGTACTAGGATGTACGTTTACTGCTGTTGCACCTATGATACTCATCGGTCAAACCAAAGGACTTGATGTTTTATATGGTTCGCTTTTAATATCCGGTATCTTAGTTGTTTTAATTGCGCCTTTTTTCTCTTATTTAGTTAAATTCTTCCCACCTGTTGTAACAGGAAGTGTCGTGACAATTATTGGAATCAATTTAATGCCAGTTGCAATGAATTACTTGGCAGGTGGCGAAGGAGCGAAAAACTATGGCGATACTAAGAATTTAATGTTAGGTGGTATTACACTACTCATTATTCTTATTTTACAAAGATTTACAAAGGGCTTCTTGAAATCAATTGCGATACTTATAGGATTGGCAATAGGTACTGCTTTAGCTGGTATATTTGGAATGGTTGATATCAAACAAGTGGGCGATGCACATTGGTTTGGATTCCCTGTTCCATTCAGATTTTCTGGTTTTGGCTTTGATGTAAGCTCGATACTTGTATTTTTCATTGTTGCAGTTGTAAGTTTAATTGAATCTACTGGTGTCTATCATGCACTGAGTGAAATTACTGGTAGAAAATTAGAAAGAAAAGATTTTCGAAAAGGGTATACTGCGGAAGGTCTAGCAATCATTTTAGGTTCAATATTTAATGCGTTTCCTTACACTGCATATTCCCAAAATGTAGGTCTTGTTTCTTTATCAGGAGCTAAAAAGAACAATGTGATATATGGAATGGTTATTCTTTTACTAATTTGTGGTTGTATACCTAAATTAGGTGCTTTAGCTAATATTATTCCATTGCCGGTTTTAGGTGGGGCAATGATAGCAATGTTTGGAATGGTTATGGCATACGGTGTTAGTATTTTGGGTAACATTAATTTCCAAAATCAAAATAATTTATTAATTATTGCAATTTCAGTAGGGTTAGGTGCTGGTATTAGTGCAGTACCTCAAGCATTTAAAGGATTAGGAGAACAATTTGCTTGGTTAACTCAAAATGGTATAGTGCTTGGCGCAATTTCTGCAATCATCTTAAATTTCTTTTTTAATGGTATAAAGTATAAACAAACCGAAGAAAATGTGAAATAATGTAACTAAGTATAAATAAAATTGGAGGCTGTTTTTAATGTGGGAAAATAAATTTGCTAAAGAATCTTTAACATTTGACGACGTGTTACTCATTCCAGCTGCATCAGATGTTTTACCAAGCGATGTTGACTTAAGTGTCAAATTATCAGATAAGATCAAATTAAACATTCCTGTTATCTCAGCAGGTATGGATACAGTAACTGAATCAAAAATGGCGATTGCTATGGCTCGTCAAGGCGGTTTAGGTGTTATCCATAAGAATATGGGCGTCGAAGAGCAAGCTGATGAGGTACAAAAGGTTAAACGTTCAGAAAATGGTGTTATTTCTAACCCGTTCTTCTTAACACCGGACGAAAGTGTGTATGAGGCTGAAGCATTAATGGGCAAATACCGTATCTCTGGTGTACCTATTGTCGATAATCAAGAGGATCGCAAGTTGATTGGGATTTTAACAAATCGTGATTTACGTTTTATTGAAGATTTTTCAATAAAAATATCAGATGTAATGACGAAAGATAATTTAATAACAGCTCCAGTTGGTACGACTTTAGATGAAGCCGAAGCTATTCTTCAAAAACATAAGATTGAGAAACTTCCATTAGTAGAAAATGGTCGTTTAGAAGGATTAATCACGATTAAAGATATTGAAAAAGTACTTGAATTCCCATACGCAGCTAAAGATGAACATGGTAGATTGTTAGCTGCAGCAGCAATCGGTACGTCTAAAGATACTGAAATTCGTGCACAAAAATTAGTTGAAGCTGGCGTAGATGCGTTAATTATTGATACGGCTCATGGTCATTCTAAAGGCGTTATTAATCAAGTTAAACACATTAAGGAAACATATCCTGAAATTACTGTTGTCGCAGGTAACGTAGCGACTGCAGAGGCAACACGTGCTTTATTTGAAGCTGGTGCCGATGTTGTTAAAGTAGGTATTGGTCCAGGGTCAATTTGTACGACACGTGTTGTTGCAGGTGTAGGTGTGCCTCAAATTACAGCAGTTTATGATTGTGCTACAGAAGCCCGTAAGCATGGTAAGGCTATTATTGCTGATGGTGGTATTAAGTTCTCAGGTGATATTATCAAAGCATTAGCTGCTGGTGGTCATGCGGTTATGTTAGGTAGTTTGTTAGCTGGTACAGAAGAAAGTCCTGGTGCAACTGAGGTATTCCAAGGTAGACAATATAAAGTTTATCGCGGTATGGGATCTTTAGGTGCTATGGAAAAAGGTTCAAATGATCGTTACTTCCAAGAAGATAAGACGCCAAGAAAATTTGTTCCTGAAGGTATTGAAGGTCGCACAGCTTATAAAGGACCATTACAAGATACAATCTATCAACTTATGGGTGGCGTTAGAGCTGGTATGGGTTATACTGGTTCAGAAAACCTAAAAAAATTACGTGAAGAAGCACAATTTACACGTATGGGACCAGCTGGCTTAGCTGAAAGTCATCCTCACAATGTTCAAATTACGAAAGAATCACCAAACTATTCTTTCTAGTGTTAAACTTTGGGTGATGAATTAATCATTTGTAGGAACGCGCTTAATTCTTAAAACAACAATGCTTAATGATACGTTACAATACTTAAAGCTATCATTTAGGGCATTGATAGGCGCGTTTCTCTTACTTTTACATAAAATAAAACAATAAAGGAGATTCATGACTATGGAAATGGCGAAAGAGCAAGAGCTGATTCTTGTTTTAGACTTTGGTAGCCAATATAACCAATTAATTACGCGTCGTATCCGTGAGATGGGCGTTTATAGTGAATTACATGATCACGAAATTTCTATTGAAGAAATTAAACGAATGAATCCTAAAGGTATCATTCTTTCAGGTGGTCCAAATTCAGTGTATGAAGAGGGGTCATTTACCATCGACCCTGAAATTTACAATTTAGGTATTCCAGTTTTAGGTATTTGTTATGGTATGCAATTAACGACTAAGCTTTTAGGTGGTAAAGTTGAGCGTGCTAATGAGCGTGAATATGGCAAAGCTACAATTAACGCTAAATCAGATGAACTTTTCTTTGGCTTACCTTCTGAACAAACAGTATGGATGAGTCATTCTGATAAAGTAATTGAAATTCCTGAAGGATTTGAAGTGATTGCAGATAGTCCAAGTACTAATTATGCAGCTATTGAAGATAAAAAACGTCGCATTTACGGTGTACAATTCCATCCAGAAGTACGTCACACTGAATATGGGAACGACTTACTAAGAAACTTCGTTCGCCGTGTTTGTAATTGTACAGGGGAATGGACGATGGAGAATTTCATTGAAATTGAAATTGAGAAAATTCGTCAACAAGTAGGTAATCGTAAAGTATTATGTGCAATGAGTGGTGGAGTAGATTCATCCGTAGTTGCTGTACTTTTACATAAGGCAATCGGCGACCAACTAACATGTATTTTTGTGGACCATGGTCTTTTACGTAAAGGTGAAGGTGACATGGTCATGGAGCAATTCGGTGAAGGTTTTGATATGAATATTATTCGTGTTAATGCTCAAGAACGCTTCATGAGTAAACTAAAAGGTGTTTCTGATCCAGAACGTAAACGTAAAATCATTGGTAACGAGTTTGTATATGTCTTTGATGACGAAGCTGCGAAATTAACAGATGTAGATTTCTTAGCTCAAGGTACGTTATATACGGATGTGATTGAATCAGGTACTAAGACAGCTCAAACAATTAAATCTCACCACAATGTAGGTGGATTACCTGAAGACATGGAATTTGAACTTATTGAACCGATCAATACATTATTCAAAGATGAAGTGCGTGCATTAGGAATAGAATTAGGTATACCTGAACACTTAGTTTGGAGACAACCATTCCCAGGACCTGGATTAGGTATCCGTGTACTTGGAGAAATTACTGAAGATAAGCTTGAAATTGTTCGTG
The DNA here is from genome assembly GCF_001837945.1 of Staphylococcus sp. HMSC077D08. Lineage (NCBI taxonomy): Bacteria > Bacillati > Bacillota > Bacilli > Caryophanales > Staphylococcaceae > Staphylococcus > Staphylococcus sp. HMSC077D08. The sequence goes on from NZ_KV834757.1 coordinate 61,990, forward strand.
AATCAGATGCGATTTTACGTGAAGTGATTCGTGAGGAAGGTCTTGAAAGAGACATCTGGCAGTACTTTACAGTACTTCCAGGTATTCAATCGGTCGGTGTCATGGGAGACTACCGTACGTATGATCATACTGTAGGTATTCGTGCGGTAACATCCATCGATGGCATGACTAGTGACTTTGCTAGAATTGATTGGGAAGTCTTACAAAAGATTTCAAGTCGAATTGTCAATGAGGTGGACCACGTTAATCGCGTTGTCTATGACATTACCTCTAAGCCACCAAGTACAATTGAGTGGGAATAGAATATAATAATTCAACAACCCTTTAACCGCAATGGTTAGAGGGTTTTTTCGTGTTTTCGAAGTTGGGAAAAGGGCAGAAAATATCATTGATGAAAATGTATTAAGTATTAATGAATAACTATATTTATTAACCAATTCAGCTAATGGTGACAGAAACTAAGGGATTTGTTATAAATCGAGGTGAATATAAGAAAAACCCACAAAACGGTAAAGTGCAACTTGTTTATAATGAATATGTACAGCTAGTAGAAGTACTTATTAAGCCAAGTGATCTTTTGAAAGTTCGTGATGATATGCTTGGGAGGTGTCATAAACTATTTACTGAGAGAAAAGCTTTTACAGGTGATACTCCGGTAATTGTTAATATTGGTGAATGGGATAAAGGCGATGAAGAAGATACACAGAGAGAGCCAGATAAAATAAAAGAAAACTATCCTAATAGAACTATGATTGTTGATGATATACCGTTAGGCGACTAAATAGAGCCTATCTGAAAATATTCAGATGGGCATTTTTGATTTTAATTGAGATATTATTTTATTAGTATTTAAATTGATTAATAAATGATAATCTAAAAGGGGTAAGATTAAAAAATAATAGGAGAATGGTAATTGGACAAAGTTAATTACTTTTTAAAAGCTTTAGTATTGGTAATTATGCTTCGTTGTACCATGAATTATTTACTTCCGTCACCTGATACAATAACTTTTAAAATTTTAGATGGGCTTGCTTTTGGTGTTTTAACTGTATTTTTAATTAATTGGATTATTGGAATTTTTAAGAAGTATTCACAAAAATAAATCGCTCATTTATGTTGATTTTGAAATTGTTAAGAATTCTAAATATCGATATCAATAAAGCAATTGGAATAAAGCATCTATGATTATTTGAAAACATAAGTTATAATATATTCAAAAATATTTTTGAATGAGGTGTAATTATGATTCAGACTATTGTAACTGCTGCTATTCTTTATATTGCGACAGCAGTAGATTTATTAGTGATTTTGTTAATATTTTTTGCTAAAGCAAAGACTAAAAAGGAATATCGAGATATTTATATTGGTCAATATGTAGGATCTGTGACATTGATTGTCGTAAGTTTATTCTTTGCCTTTGTCTTAAATTATGTTCCTGAAAAATGGATATTAGGATTATTAGGGTTAATACCGATTTATTTAGGAATTAAAGTGGCTATTTATGATGATTGTGAAGGAGAAAAGAGAGCTAAAAAAGAATTGAATGAAAAAGGATTGTCTAAATTAGTTGGTACGGTTGCAATTGTTACGATAGCAAGTTGTGGTGCTGATAATATTGGTTTATTTGTTCCGTATTTTGTGACATTAAGTGTTACTAATTTATTAATTACTTTGTTTGTCTTTTTAATTTTAATTTTCTTCTTGGTATTTACTGCACAAAAATTAGCTAATATTCCAGGAGTTGGAGAAATTGTTGAGAAATTTAGCCGTTGGATTATGGCTGTTATTTATATAGCTTTAGGTTTATTTATTATTATAGAAAATGACACTATTCAAACAATTTTAGGATTTATATTTTAATTTAGGGTGTGATTTCATATGAGTTATGAAAATGCTTGTGATGTGATCTGTGTACATGAGGATAAAGTTAACAATGCTTTAAGTTTTTTAGAAGATGATAAATCTAAGAAATTACTTAACATTTTAGAAAAAATTTGTGATGAGAAGAAATTGAAAATTATATTATCTTTGATTAAAGAAGATGAGTTGTGTGTTTGTGATATTTCTTTGATATTGAAAATGAGTGTTGCTTCAACTTCACATCATTTAAGACTTTTATATAAAAATGAGGTACTTGATTTTTATAAAGAGGGAAAGATGGCATATTATTTTATTAAAGACGATGAAATAAGAGAATTTTTCTCTAAAAATCAGGAGGGTTTTTGAAGCGAGTTGAAAACGAGTTTCCTTTTGCTTTGATATTATACAGAAATAATACTAAAATAAAAAAATAAATGTAAGTGTGATTTATAAACGCAAAAGTAGATGTTTAACATTTACAATTATAGTTTTCTTAAAGATAATGAACGTATCTACTGAAATGTACTACTCAAAATTGAGTATCCTTTAAATGACTGTATCCGTTAGATGTAGTCTTTTTAACTTGTCAAAACTTGACATTTCATAAAGTTACAAACAGACTTAAAAGTACGCTTGTAACCAGTACCTTAAAATAGGGAAGTGGTTTGATAAAAGAATAAAGGGTGCCCCAAATTAGGGGTGCCTTTTAATATCCTCAAATTTGGGTATATTGGTTTATACTCAGCTCAAAATTGAGCTCAGTAATAGAACTGATTAGCTATATATATATTTAACTGGCTCAAATGTGAGCTCGTTAATTAATAATACAAATGCTGACGCACTAAGTCAGTGCATTAGAAAACGACTATATCCGTTCTCTAAATTCTGAAAAGCTGAATGTGGCTTGTCTAACTTATATATTTACGTAGTGAGAAATACAATTTTGAAGTATTTTAGTGCATGAGCTGACGTAACAATTTGTGACGTTAGCTACATAAGTATTCGATAAAGAGAGTAGGGAAACACGACGCCCTTTGTAATGTGGTCTAAGTGGGGAATAAACGAAATGCTTCCTTATTCATGGTGTCGTGAAACGCTACCCCATGTGTAGCAGCTTGCGACGTTAGTAAGTGAATACAGCAAACCGCTTCGATACATAGATACATTACCAATTTAGATATGTGTTATTACACGGGTGTAGTCCTAATTTAGGATTGCAGCATTTATCAGCTTGTTGATTTAGCGATATGGTTAAAGGTTTTGTGTTTTGTTGATCCCTTAAATAAATAGACAGATTACTAAATTGGAGTTTTTTAAATGAGCTCTTTAATGTTTAAAAAAAGAATTAAGTGGTATATTTAACTAGTAATAACCTTTATATATTTAGCCAATGGCATTGGCTCGAGGTAGTTGCTAGTACTCATTCTGACCTTTTAGCATCTATAATTTTAATTATATTCTTGTTAGGAGTGGTAAAGATGAGCGATAGTGAAACTTTCAGACAAATATGCACGCCAATTTTACAAAACAGTATTAATGATTGTTTTGAGTGCATAGCCTCTGCCTTTAGCTAAGTATATAAGGGATAAAAAATTCACACACTGCCAAGTTAAATATATCTTTTCAAACGTCACTTACGAGTGGCGTTTTTATTTTAAATAAGTGCTATGTGGCATCGGGAATAAGAAAATGAATATAAATTCGATTGTTAAAATCAATAAAATGCTTATTTAATTTATAGCAACATTATGATATATGTAAGAGTGAACAGAATTTTATTACATATTAAAAAGGTGGTTTTCGTGTGAGCATTAAAGAAATATGGAGATATTTAGTAAACAAGAAATGGAAAGCTGACGATGTATGTTATTTAGTATTTTACATATTCTTAGCAAGCATATTTACAACTCCTTTATTAGGTGTTCCTATAGGCGTATTAGTTTATTTGTACTTTAATGAAGAGCTGTTTAAGTAGTGTTCTTATTAAATAAATAACTTCTATATTAAATTCTACACCACTATAAGTGGCATTTTTGTAATTTAAGACGCTGAGAGACGCATTCTAAAGCATTGAGAGAATCGACTAACAATTTTACAGTTGAGATAGTTTATTAAACAAAAGAGGTAAACTATATTGAATATATACGATGCTATTCTATTAGGTATATTGTTTATAATCATATATTCTGTTATTAATACACTTTTATACAATATGAATTATAGAAGAATGAACCGTAATAAAAACTTGAATAGAAAAATGATAATGATTAATTTAATATTACATGGAGTAATTGCATTGTTCATGGTTAGTGTAGCTATATATTTATCTTACTTTAAATAAGGATAAAAAATAGTATATGTATGAAACATAGGCAAAAGCATTAAATAGTTAGCATACGGGCAAGTTAAATAAATCTTTTTTGTTTTGAATACGTTTTGAATACGTTATTTAAAAATTAATAGCAATCTATAAAAAAGAAGTATCTATAAAACTCTAATATGACAACGTATATAAATAGTAGAAAATACATGTAAAAATTACATATCATCGAGTGGGAATAACAAAATAATCATTTTAAAAGCTAGAAATACTAAAACAAAAGTGTTTCTAGCTTTTTTATGTGATATGGGTTTATGATTGCATATTTTAGTTTCGTTTTGAACATTTTAATAAGAGAATCAAGTTTATTAAGAAACCGATTTGATAATGTTTTGTTCAAGCGCATTAAAGAGAATCAATGTATATAATAGAGATTGATCAATCATCGAACTAAATGACTCACTTGCTACAATGTTTTACTATTTAACTTTATTTAATTTAATAAATATTTTCTATTTTTCAAAAAATTCTCCTCAAAGGTATATTTTTTTGGTACTATGTATTTTATAGTTGTTTTCTAAAAAATCTGAAAATTTTAAATGAATGGGGGAATATTTGATATGGATTTACTTATAGGTACTTTATTTTTAATTTTAGTTTTAGTTATTTTTACTCTATTTACATACAAGGCACCCAGTGGGATGAAAGCGATGGGTGCTTTAGCGAATGCGGCAATTGCTTCGTTTTTAGTTGAAGCTTTCAATAAATATGTGGGTGGACAAGTATTTGGTATTAAATTCTTAGAAGAATTAGGAGATGCTGCTGGAGGTTTAGGTGGTGTGGCTGCGGCTGGATTAACCGCATTAGCGATTGGCGTATCTCCAGTTTATGCACTTGTTATTGGGGCAGCTTGTGGAGGTATGGATTTATTACCAGGATTTTTCGCTGGGTATATTGTAGGTTATATGATGAAGTATACAGAAAAATATGTGCCAGACGGTATTGATTTAATTGGTTCAATTGTTATACTTGCACCTATTGCTCGATTAATTGCTACTGGATTGACGCCAGTGGTTAATAACACGTTAATTAAAATTGGGGATATTATACAAAGTAGTACTGACACTAACCCGTTGATTATGGGAATTGTATTGGGAGGTATTATTACAGTAGTAGGTACTGCTCCATTAAGTTCAATGGCTCTCACTGCATTGCTTGGTTTAACGGGTGCGCCTATGGCCATAGGTGCCATGGCCGCATTTAGTTCCGCGTTTATGAATAGTGCATTGTTCCATCGTTTGAAATTGGGAGACCGTAAATCAACCATTTCAGTCGGAATCGAACCGCTTTCTCAAGCTGATATTGTTTCCGCTAATCCTATTCCTATTTATGTCACTAATTTCTTTGGTGGGGCAATTGCCGGTATTATAATTGCTTGGTCAGGTATGATTAATAATGCAACTGGCACTGCTACACCTATTGCAGGTTTTTTAGTGATGTTTGGTTTTAATAGTTTAACGAAAGTGATTATCTATGGTGTGGTTATGGCGATTATAGGAACTATTGCTGGTATTGTAGGGTCTATTGTTTTCAAAAAGTACCCCATTATTACTAAAAAGCAAATGTTAGAACGGGACACAATGACATAACTGAGTATACAATGATGAGCGCTAAGACTAGGCGATTTGAAAATTGATCAAAGTCATAGATGATTTCACGATTATGTGAATACATAAAATGAACAGAATATTTTCTATTCAAAGTTAGAGAAAATATTTTTGTTAATATGTATGCGTGCAACTCTTAAATATTAGAAGAAATGTAGTTGAACAAAATAATATCACACCATTTATTTGACACTTGAGTATGAAAAATATACAGTTAGGCAAATTTAGTATGTTGAAGCATAAACGTTTTATAATAAAAGTGTTAAAAAAGTATTGAGAGGAGATGTAGATTATGAACGATTCAATTCAATTCGTAATACAATTTCTCAACTTTTTAAATAGTGTGCTAGTCAACGGTGAACCTAAAAAATAGAAAAGTAGCCACTCCATTGAGGAGTGGTTTTATTGTATTAATTTGCAATAATCCCGAAAATGATTAGTTTAAATTGATGAAAGTGTGTCTAAATGTGTTAATAAATAAAAAAAGGAGGAAATTATGAAGAATGTAAGTCCGTTTATTTACGTTAAGGACGTAGATAAATCTTTATGTTATTACAAAGATGTATTTAATGCTCAAACAGAAATACTTATGGGTAAAGATGGTCGAACTTATCATGCCCAACTTATTATTGGTGATGAAACGTTCGTTCATTTCTCCGATACGTTTCATAAGCATCCCGTTTCTAAAAATCCTCATCTTATTATTGAATGTGATTCATTAGAAGAGTTGGAGCGTGTCTATAAAAGGTTAATTGATGATGGTGGTCATGCTAAAGTGAAACTCAATAAAACTTTTTTTAATGCCTATCATGCAGAGGTAAAAGACCATCTCAATGGTATCATTTGGGTATTTAATTACTTTTTAGATGAACATATATAATTGTAATATTTTAATCTTAGTTAGTTGGAAATTTATAATGATTCCAACTAGCTTTTTTTATTTAATAACGTTTATTTAATTTTTAAAAAATTGAGTATTGATAAAAGAAGAAACTTTCTATAGAATGTAAAACGTAATAATTACTATTTACAAAAGAGAGGGTTCTTGAAATGGCGAAAATACCTGTAACTGTATTAAGTGGATATTTAGGGTCGGGAAAAACGACATTGCTTAATCATATATTAAAAAATAGAGAAGGGCGTCGCATTGCTGTCATAGTCAATGATATGAGTGAAGTTAATATTGATAAGGATTTAGTAGCACAAGGTGGTGGCTTATCTAGAACAGATGAGAAATTAGTAGAACTTTCTAATGGATGTATATGCTGTACCTTAAGAGACGATTTGCTACGAGAAGTGGAACGTTTAGTTCGAAAAGGAGGAATCGATCAAATTGTAATTGAATCAACTGGGATATCTGAACCTGTACCAGTAGCTCAAACGTTCTCATATATAGATGAAGAATTAGGTATTGATTTAACCTCTATATGTCGATTAGATACAATGGTGACGGTTGTAGATGCGAATCGCTTTGTTAATGATATTCGTAGTGAAGATTTATTGGCAGACCGTGATGAAAGTGTTGATGATGAAGATGAGCGTACTATTGCTGACTTACTCATTGATCAAGTAGAATTTTGTGATGTGATGATTATCAATAAAATCGATTTGATTAGCGACGAAGCTTTAGAAAAATTAGAAAATGTATTACGTGCATTGCAACCCGAAGCTAAAATGATTAAAACAGTAAATGCTAAAGTGGAACTATCAGATGTACTTAATACGCAATTATTTGATTTTGAGAAGGCAAGTGAATCAGCTGGATGGATCAAAGAATTAACAGCTGGAGGACATGCGACACATACGCCGGAAACAGAAGAGTATGGGATTACATCATTTGCTTATACTAGACGATTACCATTTCATGCAAAAAGATTTCATCAATGGCTAGAACAAATGCCAGAAAATATTGTAAGAACAAAAGGGATTGTATGGCTAGCGCAGTATAATGATGTAGCGTGTTTGTTATCACAGGCTGGTTCATCTTGTAATATTCACCCCGTTACATACTGGGTGGCAACAATGAGTGAGCGCCAGCAGGAAGCTATTTTGGAAGCACGTCAAGATGTAGCAGAAGATTGGGATATCGAATATGGAGATCGTCAAACGCAATTTGTAATTATTGGTACGGATTTAGATCAAGAAAAAATTTCCCGGGAATTAGATGCATGTTTAATTCGTAGTGATGAGATTGATGAAGATTGGCGATTGCTAGATAGTCCGTATCAGTGGACGTATGATCAAAGAATGTAGTTGATTGATTCATCATTTTAAATGAAAATGTAATACGAATGAATATACTGTGCTGTTTCACGTGAAAAATTAAGTGGACAAGTGCCTTTGAATTCAGAGACGCTTGCCCGCTTAAATATTGAAACCTAAAATATTAATATCGACGTATTTTCAAAATCAGTTATTAGTTGCAAAAAATTTCTACGGGCGAAGATGTGATATGACTTGTGCCTAACTATTTTGCAGTTGAAAACAACATTTAAACGATTGCAAATGGTGTGGTAAAGATAAGTAAGGCAAAAAAGTTAATAAAAAATAGGATGATGTTTAACGTCTTATTACCTTTAAACATTGCTATGATATTAATAATAATTGAGATAACAAAGATAATTGCTCCTGGGAAATACCAAAAGTTAAAGTCAGTGTTGTTATAGATGTTCGTAAACATGGTTGTAAAACATATAAAAATACTAATGAGCGTGACAATAATTGATAATAAGCTGGAAATTAAACCCTTCTTCATTTTGTCCTTCCTTTCGATGTCGTTATTTACCAAATGAATCAATAGTCATCGTTGTTTTAATAAACGTGATGCCGTGTTTACCATTATAAGTAAAAATATATTCATTACAATAGTTTATTTTGAAAAGTTATCCAATAATGAAGAGAAGTAAATGTTGGGTGGTTAAAGGTGTTTAAGCGAGCTGAAAATAAATAGACATAAAAAACCACCATCGTAAAAGATGGTGGCTATGTAGAATGTAGACTATTTTTTGAATTTTTTAACGATGTCTACGATAGTTTTAACGACTTCTATGATAGTTGATACGATGCTCATGTTCATGACCTCCTTTCAAAAGGGAAATGTATTTAGAGATGGTTGTTGAATATTCAAAAGCTAACTTATAAAATACTTAACTTTTAAATATTATTTTTGAGTAAATTGATCAATTAAGCCTTTAACAATTTCAACAATTTTAGCGATTACATCTGCCATTTAAATGACCTCCCTTACTAATTTGTTATCTATAGTGTAACTGGAATTTGAATTAAATATGTGCATAGTCCCTAAATTAAAATATCAATGTCTTAAGTGAATGATTCATGTTTTTCACTCAACAGTGAGTTATTCCTAAGTGTTATTTTGTCTTTATACTGTTTACATAAGCTTTACAAAAGGATCTTTGAGTAATTAAGCTTTCAATAATCATTACTATATGATTAATTGAATCTTATTTTGAGAAGCGTAACCATTGACACTCTTGCTCATTTAAAATATATTAATAGTATTATTCGAAAAGGTAATAACTAAGTCTTGCTTTAGCAATTTTAGGTTGAGTAACCTTGATTGATAGAGGGGAAAGAGTTCTTACTTTACTACAAAATGATATAGGCAGCTTATTTAAATAAAGTGTACGATTTATTTATACTCCGTAAGATTTATATACATATTGAGGATAAAAGTGCGAAACACTTGAGTTAAATTGAAGCCTACAATAGTTTAAATTCTTTCATTATGATATATGAAAGGTTGGCTATTGTAGGCTTTTTATTATGTTTTAAATATTTTTTGAGATGGAGGATACGCAATGTTAAGTTCAGAGTTTGTTTTGTTTATGTTTTTTATCACACTTGTCATTGCTATACTGAGTGGATTAATATTTTTGAATCATCAAGTGCCCATTCAATATATTAAATTTCATATATATTTACTTGTTTTACCTATCATTGCGGGATTAAGTGGATTAATATTTTTCGGTGAAAGGGTGAATGTTGGACCTTTTGTAGTTGATCATCTTACTTGGTTGATGATGACATTTATTTTGACTTTAGGCTTTATCATTCAAAAGTTTTCTATGCGTTATTTAATTGGTGACATGCATTACCGTAAATATTTTCCGTTTCTTACACTAATTACTTCATTTGCTTCATTGGCATGGTTAAGTGGCGACTTAAGGTTAATGACCATGTTTTGGGGGGCAACATTATTTGTGTTAACACGTCTCATTAAAGTTAACAAATTATGGAAGGTACCTAGGGAAGCGGCAAGAATTTCAGCTCGGTCATTTACATTGGCATGGTTGTCGCTATTGATTGCTGTCATTTTATTGTATATCGCTACAGGAGATTGGTATATTCATTCGAATATGTCAGATGATAATGCAATCAATTATGGAATGCGTCTCTGTATCAATTTACTTATTGTTCTAGCAGTGATTATTCCGGCGGCACAATTTCCATTTCAAGGCTGGCTTATTGAATCTGTAGCTGCGCCTACGCCAGTTTCAGCTATTATGCACGCAGGTATTGTTAATGCTGGTGGCGTGATTCTTACACGCTTTTCTCCGGTATTTAATGACGAAATAGCTATTTCACTGTTGTTAATTATTGCAAGCATTTCAGTATTGTTAGGTTCTGGAATCAGTCTTGTGCATGTTGATTACAAGAGACAACTTGTAGGTTCTACGATAAGTCAAATGGGTTTTATGTTAGTACAATGTGCGCTTGGAGCATATTCTGCGGCGATAGTACATTTAATATTGCATGGCGTGTTTAAAGCGACATTATTTCTACAATCGGGTTCTGTTGTTAAAAGATTTAACATCCCTACACCTCCATCTGTTAAAAAGTCATATGGATGGCTTGTATTTGGTCGTCTACTAGCTATTCTTATAGCGATAATATTTTGGTTGAATAGTGATAGACATACCTATGATATATTAAGCGCTCTTATATTAGCTTGGTCGTTAATGGTGTCATGGAATCAATTAGTTGCTTTTAGTCATGGACTCATCGGAAGAATTATCGGAATATGTATGATTATTGTTGTAGCACTTGTTTATATTATTACGCATCATTACTTCTTCACGACATTAAGTACTGTTGATATTCATATTGTTTCACCACCACTCATAAGTATTATTCTATCGATTGCTATTATAGTTTTCGGCAGTATGTTAAGCATATGGGTAGCACGGCGAAGAGAATCAAAGGCATTTGCGAAGTTATACCTGTGGCTTATTAAAGTAGGAGAGGCTAAAACCCAATCTATAGAAAGTCATCCCTCATATTTAAAAAGATTTTAATAAAGGAGGATAGAAATTATGCTTCAATCAGATATCAATGAATTAGTTAATCAGGCTAAACGTGTGATTACCCCTTTATCACCGATTTCAACATTTGCTGCACGTAATCCGTGGGAGGGGCTAGAAGATGCTTCGTTTGATCAAGTGGCACATTGGTTAAAAAGTATAGGGGATATTGACATTTATCCTAATGCGTCTTCCATTCACAGAGCGATTAGTAATAAAGAAATAGATTTAAAAGTATTTGAAGAACGGTTGGATGAAAATCGTGCGCATTATAATAATAGTTCACTATCTGACAGTGATATCAACACATATATTCACAGAGCGAAAAATTTAAAAACGATTGAAGAAGGTTACTTTGATACAAAAGATAACGAGAAACTGGAAAAATGGGTGCAAACTTATTTTAAGGATTATAAGAAAAAAGATGATGTGATAGCGCAAAGTGCTAGTGTTTTCACAAAGGAAGGTACACGACTTATTGATATTTTAGATGCTCATATGATTAAGTGGTCTAAATTATATGTTGATGACTTTCAATCAAGTTGGACCATGCCAAAAAGAGAAAAAGGGTTCTATCATGCTTGGCAACGTTTAGTTAAACATGATCCGCTATTCACAAAAAAACAACGACTTACTTTAGTACATCTGCCAAATCAAGCAACCGAAGCAATAGAGTACGCCTTTCAAGAATTAGGGGTAAAAGAAGAATATCGACAATCATATATTGAGAGTCATTTATTATCTTTACCAGGTTGGGCAGGAATCATGTATCATCGGTCACAGACACATAGTAATGATGATTACTTATTAACAGACTATGTTGCGATTCGTCTCTCAATTGAGATGGCACTTTTAAAGGACCACCATACAACCTTATTAAAAAAATCTATATATCTTCAAAAAAAGTTAGAGCAAATACGTTATTTGCTATTTAACATACAAATGAATGTTGAGCAGTGGTTAAATCTATCATCTAAAAAGCAACAAGCATACATTGAATTGGGGACACGATTCAGCCCGTTTTATTTTAAAAAGTTATGGTTAGATGCATGGGAAGAAACGCATGAACGTCGCTTGGTTGATGAAGTTTATCGTGTTCCAACCGAAGATACTAATCAAGCAAAAGCAAAAGTACAACTTGCGTTTTGTATTGATGTACGATCCGAACCGTTTAGAAGACATTTAGAAAGTGAAGGGCCTTTTGAAACAATAGGAATTGCTGGGTTCTTTGGTCTGCCAATTCAAAAAGAAGTACTTGATGAGCAATTTGCACATCCATCTTTACCAGTGATGGTAGAACCTGCATATCGTATTAAAGAATATGCTGATCAACATGAAATGAAAATTTATAATCAACAACAACATACACTTACATCTATGTTTTATAACTTTAAATTAATGAAAAACAACGTCTTGCCAAGTTTACTTTTACCAGAATTAAGTGGTCCTTTTTTAAGTATTGCGACTATAGCTAACACAATTTTTCCTAAAAAAGCACAACGTATTGTGCATCGATTCTCACAAAAATGGCTACGTAAACCAACAGGTAAGTTAACTATTCAGCGTGAGCAAGATGCGTATTCAAAACTACCTATCGGCTTTACTTTAGATGAACAGATTCAATTTTCCAAAAAAGCATTACAATTAATGGACTTAACAGATGATTTTGCACCACTTATTGTTCTATGCGGACACGGTAGTGAATCACATAATAATCCCTATCATGCTTCATTAGAATGTGGTGCTTGCGGCGGTGCCTCGAGTGGATTCAATGCGAAATTATTAGCAGTAATGTGTAATCAAGAAAATGTTAGACGTGGATTAGTGATGGAAGGAATCGATATTCCAAGACATACAGTGTTTATAGCTGCTGAACATCAAACGTCAGTTGATGAGTTAGAGTATATTTATGTTCCACCATTAACTACAGAAGCTCAAAATGCCTTTGACGAACTTAAGCGTGTGATGCCAAAAGTATGTTATAAAGCCAATTTAGAACGTTTGGCATCATTGCCAAATATAAAAAAAACTGACCAAAATCCTAAAGCCGAAGCGCATCGTCACGCTAGCGATTGGAGTGAGGTTCGTCCAGAATGGGGCCTAGCACGAAATGCTGAATTCATTATTGGGAAACGTCAAATCACTCAAAATAGTAACCTAGAGGGACGGGCATTTCTTCATAATTATGATTGGACAAAGGATGAAGACGGTGAGATTTTAAATACAATTATTTCTGGGCCGGCACTAGTAGCACAATGGATTAATTTACAATACTACGCCTCAACTGTGGCACCTCATTATTATGGAAGCGGTAGTAAAACAACGCAAACTGTGACAAGTGGTGTTGGTGTCATGCAAGGAAATGCTAGTGATTTAATGTATGGCTTACCATGGCAGTCAGTAATGATGAATGATAAAGAGGCGTATCACGCACCTATTAGACTTTTAATTGTTATTCAAGCACCAGATGCATATATTCAACGTTTGTTAAAACATCATGATCATTTTAGACAAAAGGTTGATCATCAATGGATAAGACTTGCTAGTATTGATGAAAATAATAGTTGGAAAGACTGGTAGAAAATACTCGGTGAGATTAATAATTAAAGATACATTAGAAGAAATTAAGTTTTTTGATTATTTCAGTTTAATGTTAAACTATAAGTAATCAAGAAATAGGAGTCGCCCAGTTATGAAAAAGACGAAAGGTATTTATGAATCTGAAATTAGTAAAGCCATTACGCAATGGGAAAAAGATTTTTTAGGGAGAGGTTCTTTGTCTGTAAAAACAGACATTCTTCGTGATATGGTGATTGTTAGTTTACAAGGCATTTTGACACCTGCTGAATATCGCGTGTGTAAAACAAATGAAGGGCTTTTAAATATTAAACGTACACGTTCTGAACTTGTAGAGTCTGGTGAAGAGGACTTGAGTCGCATTATTAAAGATTTGACTGGACTTAATGTGAAAAGTTTTCATAGTGATTTAAGTACTATAACCGGTGAACGCGTAATGATTTTTAAGTTGGAAGATCGTTTTGATAAAGCATTACATGAGTAATAAATTATTTAACGGTACTATCTTTAATAGATAGTGCTGTTTTATTTTAAATGCAAAAAGTCATTAAAGAAGATGAATAGACGATAACCTATACCCATTAAATTTGGAATCATAATCATAGTAGCGATGAGTTTATCTGATTTAAAGCCAATGATACATAAAATAATTGGAACTATGTAAAGAATAAACAACCATACTAACAACGTATCAAAGTCTGGATGTAATGGAATAAAAAAACGAATTAAGGTAATAAGGAGCGCAATATAAATCAATATTTTTTTAGTAAACAATATGTCGCCTCCTCATTAAAATTATATTTTATGTTAAATCACATTATACATTATTGTATATGTAATGAGTATGATATTTTAAAGACATTTAAAGTATTCAAGTAAATGTTTGTTAAGTAAAATTAATGATAAAACACTGATATAGTGTAAAATGAGAAAGAATGATTATGTTTGAGGTGCGAAGACATATTTCGTATTCAAAAGAAGACAAAATAACTTAACTGAACCATATTAAAGAAATAGGTGTTGATATGAATTTTAAATATATGAATATAGCAAAAGGGATAATCCCAATTTTAATATGCATGATTATTCTTTTAAGCTTTATCGCTACTCATGTGCTAGCGCATAATCAGTGGTTGGGAATGGTTGATCTTACCGTGCAAGAGTGGTTTAGTAAACAATTTGGGGATCCTAATAGAGTGTTTGGACATGGTTTCATCAACAACATAATGATGTTTTGCGCTACCTTTGGTGATGTTAAGACTATATTAATTGTGGCTATCCTTATTGCAGTGCTACTCATGTTTTACAAGAAGGTTCAACAAGCAATATGGCTAATCATAACGATGACTAGTGGCGCATTGATTAATTATTTAATTAAGCAAACGATTGAAAGGTCAAGGCCTGAGAATCATTTAAGTGTTGATACAGGATGGTCTTTTCCTAGTGGGCATTCTAATATTAATACGTTATTCTTTTTAATGATTATGATCATTATTATCCCATTAATCCGACAGCGTGCTTTTAAATTTATAATCACAATTTTAAGTATTGTATTTTGGATTAGCGTTTTAATAAGTAGACTGTATTTTCATGCACACTATTTTTCTGACGTTGTAGGAGGCGTAAGTTTAGCGATTATTTGGGTATCGTTATTTATATTAGTGTCACCTTTATTAAATTTTTGGGGGAAAAGTAAGTGAAAGTAGCTTGAAAAATTTTAAAATATCAATTTTTAGACGGTCTTGAGAGTGCAGGGCGTCTATTTTATATCAACATCTACATAAATAGGAGTGAATGTAAAAATGAAAGTTAAATCACCACAATCAATCTACTTAAAAGGACATCGTCAACAAGCTGTATTGTTATTACATTCTTTTACGGGAACTGTACGTGATGTAAAACATTTAGCACAACAGTTAAATGAAGAGGGGTTTACTTGTTACGTCCCTAGTTATCCAGGGCACGGTTTGCCGCTTAAGGAATTTACTAAACACAATATTAATGATTGGTGGGAACAAGTTACTTCAGCATATCAATTTTTAAGAAATGAAGGATATAGCAGAATTAATGTGACAGGCGTATCATTAGGTGGGTTATTTACTTTAAGGTTGGCTGAACATTTTAATTTAGAACGTATAGCTGTGATGTCAGCCCCACATAAAAAGCGTGAAAGCGAGATTGCTTGGCGTCTTGAAAGGTATGGGCATCGAATGAATGAAATTTTGAGTTTGAGCGAAGAGGAGCGTCGTCACCAAATGGAAACCATCTTGTCCTATGATAAAGAAATTGAAGTATTTCAAGGTGTAATTGATGAAATTATGGCTTGTCTTGCAAATATTACAGTACCAGTGAATATTATGTATGGCGATGAAGATGACCCATTATATGCTCAAAGTGCGCAATACATTTATGATAATGTAAATAGTCAAGATAAAGAACTTCTCAAATTTGAAAAAAGTGGTCATCTTATGACATACGGTGATTATGCATACAAAGTAGAACAATCTATTATCCAATTTTTCAGTAAATAAAGGAGTGTAGGAATATGAAACGTACATTTTTATTAACTTATACAACTGTATCAGGAAAAACATATACGGAATTTAAAACATTTGAAAATGGTCCTGATTACGATACATGTGTATCGCGAATCATAGATGAATTTGATGAATTGGCATACTTATATATTAAAAAAGATGTTGTACATTATATTAATGTTGATCACATTGAAAGTCTAGACATTGAAGAAGTGACAGAGGGACAACACATTACTTATGATTTTGAATAAAAATACAGCAACAATCCATAAATATCAAAAAATGTGTATTTCATTATTCTGACAATATATAGGTACATTGCACATAAAATAAACTCATGATAGAGTAGGACTTAAGCATTTTAACACTTTAGCGCTTTAAAGGGAGTTGGTAATTTGAGTGGTCATTCACAATGGAAAACGTCTACCGGTTTTATATTAGCTAGCGCAGGTTCTGCAATAGGGTTGGGTGCAATGTGGAAGTTCCCATATATGGCAGGTATATATGGCGGTGGCGCTTTTCTTTTAATGTTTTTAATTTTTACTATATTTGTAGGACTACCACTGTTAATTATGGAATTTACGGTAGGTAAAATGGGGCGTACATATACAACGCAAATATATAAGAAATTAACGGGAAAGAAATGGCTTAATATTATCGGGTGGAATGGTAATTTAGCCGTATTTATATTATTTGGTTTTTATAGTGTTATTGGTGGTTGGATTATTATATATATAGGTTATGTCATAGCACAAATCGCGATTTTTAAATCAAGTATGCTGACAAATATTCAATTTGAAACAATTATTAGTAATCCATGGTTGACTGTTTTAGGTCAAGGCATATTTATTTTGATAACAATGGTAATTGTTATGTTAGGTGTTGAAAAAGGTTTAGAAAAAGCTTCTAAAATAATGATGCCTCTATTATTTATCTTTTTAATTATTGTTGTAGCACAATCTTTAACTTTAGAAGGTGCTTTAGAAGGTGTACGTTATATACTGCAACCTCGAGTTGAAGATATGTCTATTCAAGGGGTACTATTTGCGTTAGGACAATCGTTTTTTACGCTGTCTCTAGGTACAACCGGAATGATTACTTATGCAAGTTATGCACCTAAAAATATGACGATAAAGTCTTCAGCACTTTCAATTGTCGTAATGAATATTTTAATTTCTGTCTTGGCTGGATTAGCTATATTTCCTGCGCTTAAAACATTTGGTTACCAACCCCAAGAAGGCCCTGGCTTATTATTTAAGGTCTTACCACTAGTGTTTAGCGAAATGACTTTTGGTACAATCTTTTACTTTATATTTTTACTATTATTCTTATTTGCGGCATTAACGTCTTCTATATCATTATTAGAGTTAAATGTATCTAATTTTACTAAAAATGATAATAGTAAAAGACAAAAAGTGGCAATCATAGGTAGTATACTTGTATTTATCATTAGTATCCCAGCAACATTATCTTTTAGTAGTCTAAGTCATTTGCGTTTTGGCGCTGGTACTATATTTGATAATATGGATTTTATTGTATCTAATATTCTTATGCCATTAGGGGCATTAGGAACAACATTGGTGGTTGGCCAATTACTAGATAAAAAATTATTAAAAGAAAGCTTTGGGAAAGACAAATTCAACCTATTTTTACCGTGGTATTATTTAATTAAGTTCATCATGCCCATTGTCATTATTTTAGTATTTATAGTTCAATTATTTTAAATCATTGAGACGTTATTGATAAAACTAAAACAAACGGTCAATTCCATTTTTTAGTGGAGTTGACCGTTTTACTATATAAAGAATGCTATGTAGCTGATTCGAAATATCGAACACCATTAAACGAGCGAATGTTTAACTATAATCTTAAATTGTTTTCTTAAGATCAAGTTAATGAATGTTAAATAGAAGTGTCTATATCTTCTAAAGTAACATCTTGTTTTTGTAATTCATTCATTAACTTTTGCGACATAGTTGAATTAGTAATAATTACATTTTTGAACTCACAATTCTTGAATTTTACATCTTTAAATGTTGTTCCTTCAATTTCTACATTTTTAAAAGAAACGTTTTTAAAAATAATATCAGTCCATTTTACGCTACGAATGAGATTGCTATCGAACATTACATTTTGGAATAAAGTGTTATTAAATACGGATTGATCAAATGGTGTATTCACAAATGTTGAATCTTTAAATTGGTTTTTATAAAAATGAACATCTTCGAAAATACAATTATTAAACCCACATGTTGTAAATTTACAATTACAAATTGCTTCTATATTCTTAAAAATACCTTCATTAAAATTACAGTTTTTAAAGCGACTTTTATTAACCTCTAATTCATCATACATAGAATTTCTAAAACTAGATGATGTGTAACGAAGATTCTTATAATTTTCATTGGTAAATACAGATAAAGATAAATCTTGTTTCGTCATAATTAAAGCAGCTCCTTATCATTTCTAGTGTATGTAATTCGATAACGTTTATCGATGTGCTAGCTTATTTACCCCTATCATAACACTTTCGTTAAGTATTCTCATATGAACGTAATCAATTATAAAAATACTTATTTTAAATAATGTTTAAATTTCAAATTGATTGTACGTTTTTCAGAAATTGCAAAAACAATGTCGATAAGTTATAATTCATATCTGATAAGTAAGGATTAGCGCTAACATAAATAAAGAAAGTGGGTTAAGTTCAGTGATACTCATTGTTGTCATCTGAACCAAAAATAATGATTGCATACGATTTGATAGGACAAACTCCATTAGTTTTATTAGAAAGCTTTAGTGACGAGAATGTTAAAATATACGCCAAACTTGAGCAATTTAATCCTGGAGGTAGCATCAAAGACCGTCTGGGGAAGTACTTAATTGAAAAAGCAATAGACGAAGGACGACTTAAAGAAGGGGATACAATAGTCGAAGCGACTGCTGGTAATACAGGTATTGGACTTGCTATTGCCTCTAATCGGCACAAAGTAAAATGTATCATCTTTGCTCCAGAAGGATTTGCAGAAGAAAAAATTTCAATTATGAAAGCATTGGGTGCAGATGTTAGACGTACTCCCAAAGTTGAGGGAATGACTGGCGCACAGCAAGAGGCGTTGGCATACGCAACACGATATGGATATTTATATATGAATCAATTCGAAACTAAAGATAATCCTGAGGCATATACACAAACACTTGCCAAACAACTCACAGATGAACTTTCACATATTGATTATTTTGTGGCAGGTGTTGGTTCCGGTGGTACCTTTACAGGAGTTGCACAACACTTAAAAACTTATGATGTAAAAAATTATATTGTAGAACCAGAAGGCTCTGTCTTAAATGGTGGTGTCAGTCATCCTCATGCAACTGAAGGGATTGGTTCTGAAAAGTGGCCATCATTTTTAGAAAAAGAATTAGTAGATGGTATTTTTACTGTTGCTGATAACGATGCTTTTAATAATGTTAAGCTTGTTGCGAATAAAGAAGGATTGTTAGTTGGTAGTTCTTCGGGAGCGGCATTACAAGGAGCATTGGAATTAAAAAAAAGCATTCAAACTGGTGTGATTGTTACCATCTTTCCAGATGGGAGCGATCGATACATGTCCAAACAAATATTCAACTATAAGGAGAGTTTTAATAATGAATAAAAAAACGCAAATGATACATGGGGGACATACGACAGACAACTATACTGGAGCAGTGACAACACCTATTTATCAAACAAGTACTTATTTACAAGATGATATTGGGGATTTAAGACAAGGGTACGAATATTCACGTACTGCAAATCCTACACGTGCGTCTCTTGAAAGTGTTATTGCTAATTTAGAACATGGTAAGCATGGTTTTGCTTTTGGTTCAGGAATGTCAGCAATTAGTGCAGTTATCATGTTATTAGATAAAGGAGATCACTTAGTTCTTAATTCTGATGTTTATGGTGGCACATATCGTGCATTAACTAAAGTATTTACTCGCTTTGGTATAGACGTAGATTTTGTTGATACAACTAAAATTGAAAACATTGAACAATATATTAAACCTGAAACTAAAATGTTATATGTAGAAACACCTTCAAATCCATTATTACGTGTGACTGATATTAAAGCATCAGCAAAAATTGCGAAAAAATATGATTTGATATCCGTAGTCGATAATACATTTATGACACCTTACTACCAAAATCCTTTAGACTTTGGTATTGATATCGTATTGCATTCGGCTACTAAATATATTGGAGGTCATAGTGATGTTGTAGCTGGTCTTGTTGCTACTGCTGATGATGCCTTAGCAGAACGTCTAGGCTTTATTTCAAATTCTACAGGTGGTGTACTTGGACCTCAAGATAGCTATTTATTAATCAGAGGTATTAAAACGCTAGGTCTAAGAATGGAGCAAATAAACCGAAACGTTGAAGGTATCGTTCAAATGTTACAAAAGCATCCTAAAGTTCAACAAGTATTCCATCCTAGTATTAAGGAACATATGAACTATACTATCCATCAAAATCAAGCAAGTGGTCATACAGGGGTAGTATCTTTTGAAGTTAAGGATACAGAAGCGGCTAAACAAGTGATTCACGCAACAAACTACTTTACACTGGCAGAGAGTTTAGGGGCAGTAGAAAGTCTAATTTCTGTACCGGCACTTATGACGCATGCATCCATTCCATCAGATGTAAGAGCCAAGGAAGGTATTACGGATGGTCTCATTCGTTTATCTATTGGTATTGAAGACACGGAAGACTTAGTTAATGATTTAGAACAAGCCTTAAATACTTTGAGGTAATATCGCTTAGTTAGAGATTAAGATGATGAAATAAAGCGTTTTGCATCTTAATCTCTTGTTTTATATTTACTATTGAGTTGTGTAATTTCCACAATTTTTTATATAAGTAATCAATTTTAGAACGTAATTTTTCGGAATATTAATTAATTTTGGAAAAATCAAAAAAGCGTGTTGACGGTACGACATCAATTCAATATAATGCAAATATTCAGATAATTTTAATCGGAAATCGGAGGGAGAGATTAGGTGATTGAATTCAAAAATGTTAACAAAGTTTTTCACAAAAAAAGAGAAACTATTCAAGCTTTGAAAAATGTATCATTTAAGATCGACCAACATGATATTTTTGGTGTGATTGGCTATAGTGGTGCTGGTAAGAGTACATTAGTTCGGTTAGTCAATCAACTTGAGACAGTATCAGATGGTCAAGTTATTGTTGATGGTCATGAGATTGATACATATAAAGAAAAAGATTTGCGTCATATTAAAAAAGATATCGGTATGATCTTTCAACATTTCAATTTGCTTAATTCTAAATCAGTCTATAAAAATGTTGCAATGCCACTTATTTTAAGTAAGACAAATAAGAAAGAAATTAAGGAAAAAGTTGACGAAATGTTAGAATTTGTAGGGCTTGCTGATAAAAAAGATCAATTTCCAGATGAACTATCAGGTGGACAAAAACAACGTGTTGCCATCGCAAGAGCATTAGTAACGCATCCTAAAATATTATTATGTGATGAAGCGACAAGTGCTCTAGATCCAGCTACTACAAGCTCAATTTTAAATTTATTAAGTAATGTGAATCGAACATTTGGTGTGACGATTATGATGATTACACATGAAATGAGCGTAATTCAAAAAATTTGTCATCGTGTAGCTGTCATGGAAAATGGCGAAGTGATAGAAATGGGGACAGTTAAAGATGTCTTTAGTCATCCACAAACGAACACTGCAAAAAATTTCGTTTCGACGGTGATTAACACTGAGCCTTCAAAAGAGTTACGAGCCTCTTTTAACTCGAGAAAGGATTCAAATTTCACAGATTATAAACTGTTTTTAGACTCCGAACAAATTCAATTGCCAATATTGAATGAGCTTATCAACGAGCATCATCTTAACGTTAACGTATTATTTTCTTCTATGTCAGAAATACAAGATGAAACGGTTTGTTATTTGTGGTTGAGATTTGAGCATGATGAGTCTTTTAATGATTTTAAACTTACTGATTACCTTTCAAAACGACATATTCGGTATGAGGAGGTTATATAAATATGTTTGGTTCAAGTTTAGATTCATCTCAATTATTACAAGCTCTATACGAAACATTGTATATGGTGACAGTATCGCTTGTAATCGGTGCTTTGATTGGTATACCTCTTGGCATCTTGTTGGTGGTAACTAGAAAAAACGGTATATGGTCGAATACGATATTGCATCAAGTATTAAATCCTATCATTAATATTTTAAGATCAATTCCGTTCATAATTTTATTAATAGCCATAGTGCCTTTTACTAAATTGCTAGTTGGCACATCTATCGGTACAACAGCAGCCATAGTACCACTCACGGTTTATGTAGCACCTTATATCGCACGCTTAGTAGAAAATTCATTACTGGAAGTCGATGACGGGATTATTGAGGCAGCTAAAGCAATGGGTGCATCACCTCTTCAAATTATACGTTATTTTTTATTGCCGGAAGCACTTGGTTCATTAATTCTAGCTATAACTACAGCTATTATTGGTCTCATCGGTAGTACAGCAATGGCTGGTGCTGTTGGTGGTGGCGGTATAGGTGATTTGGCTTTAGTGTATGGTTATCAACGGTTCGATACCATTGTTATTGTGATTACAGTCATTGTACTTATTATTATTGTTCAAATTATACAAACGTTAGGTAACTTTATCGCTAGGGTTATCCGTAGAAATTAAAATACTAGTAAGGGTTTTATAAATATTTAGGGGGAATTCATTAATGAAAAAGATTTTAAGTTTTTTAATCATTGCAATTTTAGTTTTAGCAGCATGTGGTGGTAATAATAGTAAAAAGGTAACCATAGGTGTTGCATCCAACGACACGAAGGCTTGGGAAAAAGTTAAAGAATTAGCTAAAAAAGATGATATTGATTTAGAAATCAAGCACTTTTCAGATTACAATGTTCCGAACAAAGCGCTTAGTGACGGGGATATCGATTTAAATGCCTTCCAACACTTTGCTTTTTTAGATCAATATAAAAAAGCTCATAAAGATACCAATATTGAAGCACTTAGCACTACTGTATTAGCTCCATTAGGTATTTATTCAGATAAAGTTAAGAACATTAAAGATGTTAAAAAAGGTGCGCAAGTTGCTATTCCGAATGATGTATCTAACCAAGCTCGAGCACTTAAGTTATTAGAATCTGCAGGTTTAATTAAGCTTAAGAAGAACTTTGGATTAAACGGAACAACAAAAGATATTGAAAGTAATCCTAAAGATTTAAAAATTAAAGCTGTTGATGCACAACAAACAGCGCGTGCACTTTCTGATGTGGATATATCAGTTATCAATAACGGTGTTGCAACAAAAGCAGGAAAAGATGCTAAAAAGGATCCTATTTATTTGGAAAAAGCAAGTTCAGATGCAGTAAAACCATATATTAATGTTGTAGCTGTCAACTCTAAAGACAAAGATAATAAAACCTACAAAAAAATTATAGAACTTTATCATTCAAAAGAAGCTCAAAAAGCATTAAAAGAAGACACTAAAGACGGTGAAAAACCAGTAGATCTTTCTAAAAAGGAAATCAAAGAAATCGAAAATGAGTTGGCAAAAAAATAATATAAAGTTTTAGCGCACATTCATCTTATAGAAACTTTCAGTCTAGAATTCCAGTTATATGTGTTGGTTGCAAAACAATTTTATAGTTAATGACAAAGTTGAAGATATATTTCTATATCTTTCATGGCATTTCACCTTTTTGAAGTGGGATAAAGAATCCATAGCGAATTCTATTCCTACTTCTTTTTTTATTCAAAATGTTGAATTTAGAATCTAGAAATAAGCGTCTGTCTATTTAATATTAATTTGAAAATAGAAAAAATATTATATTCGAAATTGTAAATATAAGGAGCGAAACCATATTAATAATATTTGTAATAAAAAAGACATTGTAATTGACTGCAAAATGTATTAAATTGGATAAATGCAAATATGTTTGAGCGTAGCCCTATTTTTTATTTAAAATAATATTTGTAATCAGAATGTCATCTAAAGCAAACATGCTATACATAATTAAAGAGTATAATATCTTTGTATTGTTAAAACGCGAATAAGCAAAACTAAAGTAGAGGAGGATTTCAAGTGCAAAAAAAATATATTACTGCCATTATAGGAACAACTGCCCTTAGCGCATTGGCATCAACTCATGCACAAGCTGCAACAACGCATACAGTAAAAAGTGGAGAATCTGTATGGTCAATTTCCCACAAATATGGGATTAGTATTGCTAAATTAAAATCACTTAATGGATTGACTTCCAATTTAATATTCCCTAATCAAGTATTGAAAGTATCAGGCTCATCTTCAAGAGCAACGTCAACAAATAGTGGCACAGTTTACACAGTTAAAGCTGGAGATTCATTATCTTCTATTGCTGCAAAATACGGTACAACGTATCAAAAAATCATGCAACTTAATGGGTTAAATAACTATCTTATTTTCCCCGGACAAAAGTTGAAAGTTTCTGGTAAAGCGACGAGTTCCAGTCGTACAAAAGCTAGTGGGTCTAGTGGTCGTACTGCAACATATACTGTTAAATATGGAGATTCACTATCTGCAATTGCTAGTAAATATGGGACAACATATCAAAAAATTATGCAATTAAATGGACTAACTAATTTCTTTATCTATCCTGGACAGAAGTTAAAAGTGCCTGGTGGTAGTTCTAGTAGCTCATCTTCTAATAATACTAGATCAAATGGTGGCTATTATTCACCAACTTTTAACCATCAAAACTTGTATACTTGGGGACAATGTACATGGCACGTATTTAATAGACGTGCTGAAATAGGAAAAGGTATCAGTACATACTGGTGGAATGCAAATAATTGGGACAATGCATCAGCTGCTGATGGATATACTATTGATTATCGTCCTACAGTAGGCTCAATTGCACAAACTGACGCTGGTTACTATGGTCACGTAGCGTTTGTAGAGCGCGTGAATAGCGATGGAAGTATTTTAGTTTCAGAAATGAACTGGAGTGCAGCTCCTGGAAATATGACATATAGAACAATTCCAGCTTATCAAGTGAGAAATTACAAATTTATTCATTAAGAAAATTGTTTAACAATATATAACTATCAAATTAAGCCCATTGATGATTGGATTAAGAATCATCGATGGGCTTATTTATAGTTTTATAAAGATGCTACCAAATCTTTATAATATCGGAAAAAGTGACTATTTTAATAAGTCTAAGCTTTGCATAAGTTGTTTGTAATTATTCACTGCGGCGTTATATTTTAAAGTGTCTTTATTTTTCACTTCTTGTAGTGGGTGCTCAATGATGTTAATCATATGTTTTGATAAACTATCAATATCATTTTTTTCAATGAGATAGCCATTTATTCCGTTTTGAATAATTTCACTTGGACCGTAACGAACGTTATAAGATAGGACTGGACACCCCATTTCTATACTTTCCATTAGTGTTAAGCCAAATCCCTCATATTGACTTGTAAGTAGAGAGGCTTTAGAATTCTTAAATTCTTGTAAAGGTTGATTGGTATATTTAAATATTTTAACTTTATCCGATAATTTTAATTCTGAAATCAAAGTATTCATCAATGGAATTTGATTATCTTCATCTCTACCAAATAAATGTAATTCTGTTTGGTAACCACTTTGCAAAAACTTGTGATAAGCTCTAATAATATGATCAATCTGTTTCTCTGCGCTAAAACGTCCTATATATATAAAGCGATTTTGATTGTTTGAGGAATCTTGTTCTACCTCTGTATCTAATTCGATAAAATGTGGTACTAGTTGAAATTGGTCGTCACTTATAGGGAAATGTTGCTGTATATCGTGCTTTTGTTGGTGAGTGAGAACAATATACTTATAAACATTTTTTGATTGATTTAAAGCAAATCGATATGATTTTTTTATTTGGTCCCCTGATAAATGCGAGCTATGTAAAACAAGAATGTTTTTTGTTTGGTGCGTTTGCTTAAGTAATGGCTTATCTAAAAATCGAGCATCATTAAAGACGATATCTTGATCTTTGAATCTATTCTGAAAATAAAACTGAGCTAATAATTTATCATTTTTAAAGGTCTTATAAAGTTTTTTATTTCTATATATTTCTACGCCATTAATTTTGCTGTTTGGTTTAGTTTTAAAATATCTCTTGCAGTACATAGAGCCCTCAGTATCAAATAATTCGTCACTATGTTTTAAAGAAGAGTCATCATAATAATATTCTTTTCTATGAAGTTGGCCGTATAAATTATATTGATGGCGCTCATATTTCAATCCTGATGTGGGAGAAATGAAGTCCTCATATTCAAGAACATTAGACTGTCCATAATACTTTCGAGATCTCACATGACATTCATTATTATAATAATGAATAAGACCACTCTTTTTTCCTCGCCTATCAATAAGTCCTTTAATCTTTCTAGGTGTTTTAATGTATTTTGGATTCCTAGTAATCAATGTTTTTGGGACTTTAAAAAGTTTGAAATTTGATAACCATTCATACATATTTTCGAATTGTATATTTTCTGTAACTTTGTTTTCTTGTCTGTATTTTTTATAAATACTAGGATAATTACCATGATAATTAGTGGTGAGAATTTTACTTGGAATTTTAAATTCTTCATCTAACAGTTTAATTCGTCTGAGTAAAGCTTGAGTCCTACCACCATGGGATAATGGGAGGGTGGTTGTTACTGTGTATATCATAATTAATTCTCCTTTATTTCAAACTTAAATTATTAGATAAGTTTTATAAATTGTTAATTACTCATGATAAACACTTTTATGAAAAATACAAGAATTTTAATAACTATTCAGTATTTGTACTATATAACCGTGTTGGTGATTAGTATTAAATGCAATGCTTTGTCACACTATTTTATAATTGTTTAATTTGTTTAAAATAAAAAAGAGGTAAGGAAGAATTTTTAAACTCTTCATCTCCTCACCCCTTACTTTAAGATGACTAGTTTAAAAATGATTAAAACGATATTTTAAAACTAGTCATCTCATAAGAATATATTTTAATGTTTGGCAACTTATTTTTTCTCAAAAAATTTAATTATCAGTTTTAATTTGTTTAGTGATAGTCATATTCATCTCTAACTTTTTTAAAACTTGTAAATAAGCGTACCCCGTTGATTGCAAATGATCCAAGTGCACTTAACTTACGAAGTTTAGATGCGGATTTAATAGAAATGTAAAAATCAATGATTGTTCCTAGTGCGCTTAGACCTAATGATAAATAGACAAGTTGTTTATTCTTAGCATTATAGCGAATCCCGTTATAACCATCTACAATGAATCCTGCTACGTTGAATAATCTTGATAAACGTGAAGTGTTTGCTTGTTTAGCCATAAATAATGATTCCCTCCGTATACCATACTTATTTTGAAGAATAAAATATTCGAATGTATGGTTAAATGTCATATTTTCAATTAAAAGTAGTTTAGTTAAATCATGTAGTAACTTATTTATGATAACATAATACTAAATATAAGTATGAAATTGAAGATATTTATTATGAATAGGGATGAATTGATGAATGATTAAATGTGTTTGCTTAGTTGAAGAAAAGAATCATCAGTTACTACTTGTACAAGTTCGACATAGAGATAAGTATTATTTCCCGGGTGGTAAAATTGATGAGGGTGAGAGTCTTGTGGAAGCTTTACAAAGAGAATTGAAGGAAGAATTGCGCTTAGAATTAGCTAAAGATGAACTAGAATTTATTGGAACTATTGTCGGAGAAGCCTATCCACAACCTAATATGTTGACTGAACTTAATGGATTCAAAGTTAATCGAGCTATAGATTGGTCAAAAGTTGAAACCGATCATGAAATTACTGACATGAAATGGTTCGATATCAATGACAGTGAAAATATAGCGCCTGCAGTAAATAGTTGGATTAAGGAATTTATCAATCATTAATAGATAGGAGTTAAATATTAACATCATATTACGCAACTCAATTTCTATTGATGTGAAGTTTTGATAATATCAAGTTTATGAAAGATCGTTAATTAAGTATTTAAACCGTACTCATCATAGAATCCATTAGACTAACCTAGTTGTGCAGGTACATAGATGACTGAATCTTTCTGAGTGGAAAGATTAATGGCTAGACAGTATATGAAAACTCCTGTTTGCTATACTATTTTGATGATGCATTATAGAAAGTTAATGTTGAGGATAAGTTGTCGGCGAAAAATGAGTAAGTTGTTACACAGATGATATATATTTTTTCATGGGTTAAAGAATTTACGTACACTATCAAATATTAAAAATAAGAACATGACGAATATTTATTAAAAATGCAATTACTTTAAATTAGGTCTATACATTAAGAATAATATTAAACATCCCATCGCCATATAATAATTAAGTTAAACTGTTTGATCATAAACGCTCGCTATAATTATTTAAAGGCGGTGGGAATATTTTATTTATTTTGTTGATTCGTAAGAGTCTTCTTTTGACTGACATGTTTAATCATAAATGCTGTAATCCATGCAGTAATGGGAATGCTAATTGCAACGGCGATGCCACCTAGTAAAATAGTTATAAATTCCTGTGTGAATATTTTCGAATTAATGATGTGTCCAAATGAATAATGTAATTTAAAGAACCAGAAGAATAAAGTTAATTGTCCTCCGAAAAATGCTAAATAAATGGTATTGGCTGAAGTTGCTAATATCTCTCTACCCACGCGCATACCAGACTGAAATAATTGATGCTGATTTAAATTAGGGTTAGTCTCATATAGTTCATACATAGGGGAACTAATTGTTATTGCTAAATCAATGACTGCGGTTATCACTGCAAGAACAATTGTAAATACCATAAACTGTACCATATTAATACCAATATTCATTGAATACACATATGTTTCATCCTGCTGTTCGGTTGCAAAACCTTGTAAGTGACCCATCTCAACTGAAAAGTATATCATGAGTATTAATATAAGTATTGTTGCTAAAGTACCTAGAAAAGCTGCTTGTGTTTTGACGTTATAACTATTTAATACAAATAAATTAACTGCGGCTATGATAAAGCAAAATATAAATGTGACAAGATAGATTGGTACACCATATATAATTAAAAGAATACTTATTACAAGAATGCTAAAGTTTAAAAACAAAGTAAAAAAAGAAATGAGTCCTTTTTTACCTCCGAAAATAACCATTATCAACAAAAATAAGAAACCTAAAATAGTAATTGCACTCATTGATTAACACCTCGCAGTTTAAGCCATAGTTCCATTAAAGCAATTGTTATAGGAATAGTTAAAACGATGCCTATCCCACCAGTTAATGCTCGAGCAATTTCTAATGACCAATTCATCGAAATAGTATAAGTAATAGTGTTAGCATTTTTTAAATAAATTAGAAACATAGGTAAGCTACCAGATAGATATGAAAAGAGTAGTATGTTAGTCATTGTTCCCATTATATCCTGACCGATATGTCTTCCGGCAAGAGCCCAACGTTTCATTGATATTTGAGGGCTACGTTGTAAAATTTCATACATCCCACTTGCAATGGTAATAGAAACATCCATCACTGCTCCAAGTGTACCTATTAGTACGGAAGCTAGAAAGACATCTTTAGGAGGGAGAGTAAGGAAAGTGATTGTTTCGTATTTTATTCCATTTCCCCCAGTAAATTTGATGATGACTTCGGTAATTCCAACACATAAGAACGTACCAATCAGCGTACTTACAATAGTAATTAAGGTTCGGGTATGCCAACCTGTTACAAGTAGCAAAGTGAAAGAAGTGGAAATGATAATGGCACAAGTCATCAATAAGAATAAACTTATAGTCCCATATTGATTATGTATTAAAATAGCTCCCATAACGGTAATAGTATTAACGATAAGTGATAATATAGATTGAAGTCCTACTTTTTTTCCTACGACTAAAACAGTAAGTAAAAATAAGCCGGTTATTATGACAACAATAGTATCTCGTTTTTTCTCTATAATCGTTGCGTCTTTAGGATTTTTAGAAATATGTAAAACAACTTTGTCATTTTTGGAAAATGATTCTGAATCAGCTTGAGATTTCACATATTGGTGGGGAATCGTCGTTGTTTGCCCCTTGAATTCACCATTTAGAATCTTGAATGTTAGCTTCTCTTTGTATTTAATATCTTTATTTTTGTGCTCGTCTGTTACCTTTTGTGATTGGATATCAGTAATTTGAGTGATTTGACCTATAGGCATATTATAAAATCTATCGTTAAAAAACGTGAATATTAACGTACCTAAAAATAGGCAACTAAAGATTATCATCATCCAAGTAAAAGGTATTTTTAAAAAATTCTTGGATTGCATCTTAAAACCTCAATTCTCAACTTAATAATCATATTGATATAGCGATTATACGACCTTTTATGATTGAACTCAAAAAGTTATCAATGAAATGTTGATGTCGAAGAGTGATAAAGTTTTACAAAGATAAGATGAATAATTAATATATAGTAGATTTATTTAATAATGTGTAAATTAAATCCCATGCTACATTGATGTCGTTTTTCTTGTTATCTTTTCGCATAACTACACATAGCGTTCGTTTTAATTCTGTATGATTTAAAGGGATTTTAGTCCAATTTACGTGATTATATAGTAAACAATTTTGACTAGAAATAATAAATCCCTTATCATTACTCAAAATATGTTGCGCGAGTTTCATATCTGAAATCATTCGTACTTGTGCTTTAGTCTTTTCAATCAATTTACTTTTTATAGAGTTTGTCATTGGTTCGAGACAGTATAGTGATTGATTTGTAAATTGAGATAGCGGGGGATGTATAGTCATAGCTAGCGGATGTGATTTGGGTACATACATATGATAATTTTCTTCAAATAAAGGCATGACGCGTAAATGTGTTTCCCGTTCTAACACAGGAGTAAATTCAGTGATTGCAATATCCAACTGATTGGAAAGAATTTGATCTAATAATTTATCATGTATTGTAAGTTGCGGAATCATGGTACTGTTACTTTGTTGTTCAAATGTTTGAATTAGGGGAAGAATCATTTGAGAGGCATCACTTTCTTCATATCCAATATAAATTATCTGTTGATTATGTGATGCGTGTTGTTGAAATGAGTGAATGGTTTTATCCATTAATTCTAGTATTTGAGTTGCCTGTGAGAGTAACTGTCTACCTTCAACAGTTAATATGATATTTCTACCACTTCTTTTAAATAATGTCACCCCCAATTCTTTTTCGAGTTGAGTGATTTGACGACTAATCGCAGACTGTGCAATGTTTAGTTCTAATGCTGCATCTGAAATATGCTCTCGACGTGCAACCTCTACAAAGTATCTAAGTTGTTTTATATCCATAGTTGATTTCCCTCCATTCAATAAAATAAATACTGTCTTATTCTAAACCTAGTATATCAGTATTTTTTGGAATCGTTCTAATAATTAGATGAATTTAATCTAATTTATATATTGAACAGATAAATAAATTACATTATAGTTATTACTATCAAACAAAATTGTCAGAAAATTCTAATAAGGGAGTGTGCATCATGTACAATGAGAAATTAAAAAAGGGACTATACGATTATCGTGAAGAGCATGATGCGTGTGGTATTGGATTTTATGCCAATATGGATAATAAAAGATCTCACGATATTATAGAAAAATCTTTAGAAATGTTAAGACGGTTAGATCATCGTGGTGGAGTAGGTGCCGACGGTATTACTGGTGATGGTGCTGGAATTATGACGGAGATACCATACCAATTGTTCGAACAATTAACAGAATTCAAAGTTCCCGGCGAAGGATATTATGCTGTGGGATTATTTTTTTCTAAAGAGAAAGTTAGAGATTCAATTCACGAAGAGATGTTTAATCAATATTTTGAAAGTGAAGGTTTTAAAGTCATTGGATATAGAGATGTGCCAGTAGATACTCGCGCTATTGCTCAACATGTTGCAGATACTATGCCTTATATTCAACAAGTATTTGTTGACATCACAGGTGTAAATGAAGTTGAAAAACGATTGTTTTTAGCAAGAAAACAAATTGAAAAATATAGTGAAACACAATCCATAGATTTATATTTCACAAGTCTCTCTCATAGAACGATTGTTTATAAAGGTTGGTTACGTTCAGATCAAATTAAAGGCTTATATTTAGACCTACAAAATGAGGCATATCAATCAAAATTAGGACTTGTACACTCCCGCTTTAGTACTAATACATTTCCAAGTTGGAAACGTGCACATCCCAATCGAATGCTTATGCACAATGGTGAAATTAATACCATTAAGGGTAACGTAAACTGGATGCGAGCACGCCAAAATAAACTAGTTGAAACATTATTTGAAGATGAGAAAGATAAGGTGCATTTTATTGTTGATGAAGATGGTAGTGACTCATCAATAGTTGATAATGCGTTAGAGTTCTTATCATTAGCAATGGAGCCTGAAAAAGCAGCGATGTTATTAATTCCAGAACCATGGTTATACAATGAATCTAACGATAAAAAAGTTCGTTCTTTCTATGAATTTTATAGTTATTTAATGGAGCCATGGGATGGACCAACTATGATTTCCTTTTGCAATGGAGATAAGATAGGTGCATTGACTGATAGAAATGGATTAAGACCTGGGCGTTATACAATAACTAAAGATAATTTTATTGTTTTTTCTTCCGAAGTAGGTGTCATTGATGTTCCGGAAGAAAATGTAGCATTTAAAGGACAACTTAATCCTGGGAAGTTATTACTTGTAGACTTTTTACAAAATAAGGTTGTAGAAAATAATGAGCTAAAAACTAATATTGCTAATGAGTTGCCCTACGAACAATGGCTAAAAGATTATAAAAATCAAAATGATTTAGATAATATTTATTACCAATCTTCCGACTGGGATGATCAAACACTCTTCCGCTTACAGAAACAATTTGCTTACACTAAAGAAGATATCAATAAATATATGACAGATTTAGTCATCAATAAAAAAGATCCCATTGGAGCGATGGGATATGATGCACCTATTGCAGTTCTTAATGATAAGCCTGAGTCGCTATTTAATTATTTTAAACAATTATTTGCACAAGTTACCAATCCACCCATCGATGCTTATCGAGAAAAGATTGTAACGAGTGAACTTTCATATTTAGGTTCAGAAGGGAACCTTTTATGTCCTGATGAATCAGTTTTAGAAAGAATTCAATTAAAAAAACCAGTTTTAAATGAAGCGCAATTATCATCAATCGATCATTCGTATTTTAATGTAACGTATTTATCTACACTTTATACAGATGATTTGGAAAGTAGCTTAACTGAACTAGGGAACCGAGCAATACAGGCTGTACATGAAGGGGCGAAAATTTTGGTGTTAGACGATACGTCGTTAACTCACGAAAATAGTTATGCAATGCCAATTTTATTAGCATTAAGTCACGTGCATCAATTATTAATTCGAGAAGGATTAAGAATGGAGACCAGCCTCATTGCGCAGTCCGGTGAAACACGAGAAGTTCATCATGTTGCATGTTTACTTGGTTATGGTGCAAACGCTGTAGTTCCATATTTAGCGCAACGAACGATTGAACAATTAACGCGTCAAGGTCAACTTTCAGGAAACGTCGCTGAAAATGTTGCTACGTATACCAATGTATTGTCAGAAGGCGTTATTAAAGTGATGGCTAAAATGGGCATTTCTACCGTACAAAGTTATCAAGGAGCACAGATATTTGAAGCGGTAGGTTTATCGAATAGCGTCATAGAAAAATATTTTACAGGTACACAGTCAAAATTATCTGGTATAAGTATTGAACAAATAGACCAAGAGAATAAAGCGAGACAAAGTGATGATTCTGATTATCTTGAATCCGGAAGTGTATTCCAATGGAGACAACAAGGTCAGCATCATGCATTTAATCCTCGTACGATTTTTTTATTGCAGCATGCATGTAGAGAAAATGATTACGAGTTATTTAAAAAATTCTCCAAAGCTGTAAATTTAAAACGTACGGATCATATTAGACATTTATTAGAATTCAAGACACGTCAATCTATTGATATTAGTCGTGTTGAACCAGCAAGTGAAATTGTGAAACGTTTTAATACGGGAGCTATGAGTTACGGCTCTATCTCAGCAGAAGCACATGAGACTTTGGCTCAAGCTATGAATCAAATTGGAGGTAAAAGCAATAGTGGAGAAGGTGGTGAAGATTCTTCACGTTACGAAATTCAAAAGGATGGAAGTAATAAGATAAGTGCAATTAAGCAAGTTGCATCAGGTCGTTTTGGGGTGACGAGTGATTACTTGCAACATGCAAAAGAAATTCAAATTAAAGTTGCACAAGGCGCTAAACCAGGGGAAGGTGGACAACTACCAGGTTCAAAAGTATATCCATGGATTGCTGAGACTAGAGGTTCGACACCAGGTATAGGATTAATTTCACCACCACCACACCATGATATTTATTCAATTGAGGACTTAGCACAGCTCATTCATGATTTAAAAAATGCAAATAGAAGAGCTGATATTGCAGTTAAACTTGTATCTAAAACTGGCGTTGGAACTATAGCTTCAGGGGTAGCTAAAGCTTTCGCCGATAAAATTGTTATAAGTGGTTATGATGGAGGTACAGGTGCATCGCCTAAAACAAGTATTCAACATGCAGGTTTGCCATGGGAGATAGGCCTTGCCGAAACACATCAAACACTTAAATTAAATGATTTGCGTAGTCGTGTAAAATTAGAAACGGATGGTAAGTTACTAACAGGTAAAGATGTAGCTTATGCTTGTGCGCTCGGTGCAGAAGAATTTGGTTTCGCAACAGCACCACTTGTTGTTTTGGGGTGTATTATGATGAGAGTTTGTCATAACGATACGTGTCCAGTAGGGGTTGCAACACAAAACAAAGATTTGAGAGCTTTGTTTAGAGGTAAGGCACAGCATGTAGTTAACTTTATGTATTTTATAGCTGAAGAATTACGTGAAATTTTGGCTTCACTTGGTTTAGAAACAGTAGAAGAGTTAGTAGGGAGAACAGATCTTCTTCAACGTTCGACGCAATTGAAACCAAATAGTAAAGCAGCGTCTCTTCAAATAGAACGTTTAATTGAACAATTTGACGGTGTTAATACGAAAGAGATATCACAAAATCATCATCTTGATGAAGGATTCGATTTGAATTATCTGTACCCTGACGCACGCTATAGCATTGAAAACGGGCACTCTTTTACCGGAAATTATGTTGTTAATAATGAACAGCGAGATGTAGGTGTAATTACAGGTAGTGCGATAGCTAAACAATATGGAGAAGAAGGATTGCCTGAAGATACGATACTTGCTTACACTGAAGGTCATGCAGGTCAAAGCTTAGCTGCATATGCACCACGCGGATTAACAATTCATCATACCGGTGATGCTAATGATTATGTAGGTAAAGGATTGTCCGGTGGAACTGTCATCGTAAATGCTCCAAATAGTCAGCGTGAAAATGAAATTATAGCAGGAAATGTAAACTTTTACGGGGCTTCTAGAGGTAAAGCGTTTATCAATGGTAAAGCTGGTGAGCGTTTCTGTATTAGAAATAGTGGCGCAGATGTTGTGGTAGAAGGTATTGGTGATCATGGACTTGAATATATGACAGGGGGACATGTCATTATCTTAGGAGATGTAGGAAAGAACTTTGGCCAAGGTATGAGCGGGGGCGTAAGTTATATTTTCCCTTCTGACGTGGAGACATTTAAAAAGGTTAATGCGCTTGAAACTTTAGAATTCAGTAGTATACGTTTTGATGAGGAAAAATCCCTTATCAAAGACATGCTCGAAGCACATTTTAAGCATACACGTAGTAATAAAGCACGCCAAATACTCGACCAATTTGACAATATTGAAAAGTTAGCAATTAAAGTTATTCCAAAAGATTACAAATTAATGATGCAAAAAATTGATTTGAAAAAACGTCAAATGGAACGTGAAGATGAAGCAACACTGGCAGCGTTTTATGATGATAGAGAAACAATTGAACAAGAGTTACAGCCAGCAGTCATTTATTAAAGAAGTGGGGGATTATCATGGGCGAATTTAAAGGATTTATGAAATATGATAAACAGTCGCTATCAGAATTGTCTTTGGTAGACCGTCTTTCGAATCATGAAGCGTTTCAACAACGCTTCACTAAAGAAGATGCTTCGATTCAGGGTGCTCGCTGTATGGATTGTGGAACACCTTTTTGTCAAACTGGTCAATCTTATGGAAGAGAAACAATAGGATGCCCTATTGGTAATTATATACCTGAGTGGAACGACTTAGTCTATCATCAAGATTTTAAAGCTGCTTACGAAAGATTGAGAGAGACGAATAATTTTCCTGAATTTACAGGAAGAGTTTGTCCAGCACCATGTGAGCAATCATGTGTTATGAAAATTAATAGAGAATCCGTGGCGATTAAAGGTATTGAACGTACAATTATTGACGAAGCATATGAGAACAAGTGGGTTCATCCCGCATATCCTGAAGAGCGTAAGGACCAACGAGTTGCTATCGTAGGTAGTGGCCCAGCGGGACTTACAGCAGCTGAAGAATTAAACCTTAAAGGCTATAAAGTTACGGTTTATGAAAAGGCGCATGAACCAGGTGGCTTGCTAATGTATGGCATACCAAATATGAAACTAGATAAAGACGTAATACGTCGACGTGTATCACTTATGAAAGATGCTGGGATTTTATTTAAAACAGGCGTTGAAATTGGCGTCGATGTGAGCCGTGAAACACTTGAAGAAAATTATGATGCTATTATTTTATGCACAGGTGCTCAAAATGCGAGAGATTTGCCATTAGAAGGACGAATGGGCTCTGGTATTCATTTTGCAATGGACTATCTTACTGAACAAACCCAGTATCTAAATGGTGAGATTGAAAGTTTGAGCATTACTGCTAAAGATAAGAATGTAATTATTATTGGTGCTGGTGACACTGGTGCAGACTGTGTAGCGACTGCATTACGTGAAAACTGTAAATCTATTGTCCAATTTAATAAATATACGAAGCAACCTGAAGAGATTACTTTTGAAAGTAATACTTCCTGGCCATTAGCAATGCCTGTTTTCAAAATGGATTATGCGCATAAGGAATATGAAGCTAAATTTGGTCAAGAACCAAGAGCCTATGGTGTACAAACAATGCGCTATGATGTTGACGAGTTAGGAAATGTTAAAGGCTTATATACACAAATATTAAAAGAAACGCCTGATGGCATGGTTATGGAAGATGGACCAGAACGATTTTGGCCGGCTGATTTAGTCTTATTATCTATAGGGTTTGTTGGCACTGAAACCACTGTTCCGCATGCGTTTGATATACACACCGAGCGTAATAAAATTGTAGCTAATGATACAAATTATCAAACCAGTCATGCTAAAATATTTGCTGCAGGAGATGCAAGACGAGGTCAGAGCTTGGTTGTTTGGGCAATAAAAGAAGGTCGTGAAGTAGCACAGTCTGTTGATCAATACTTAAGTAAAAAAGTTCTAGTGTAAACTCAAGAATAATTATATTGACTTTTAATTAAAGTCATTATATTATTGTTATTGTGTTAATTGGAGGAATACCCAAGTCCGGCTGAAGGGATCGGTCTTGAAAACCGACAGGGCCTTAACGGGCCGCGGGGGTTCGAATCCCTCTTCCTCCGCCATTAGAATTTAAATTCCAAGACTAATAGATACCAAAGGCAAGTGCTTATGTTAATAAGTATTTGCCTTTTTATGTTGTAGTTGTGATTTTTATATATGAATAAATTTTCAATGTAACTCATTGTGCAGAAAATTTAAATGCTTTTGGAAATAAAGAATTAATGATCGTAGGAGAAACGTCTTCAAAGACAATTAATCATTGAAAAGGATTCGAAATTAGATATAAGTTATTCAAGTAAGTCTATTACTTTTGAAACTTTTTTATCTTTTGACTACGAAATTTTTGGTAATTATTTTACACCTTTTACAGCTACTGTCAGAAGTACTGTTTTTTTTAAAGATACCACATATTTTTAATATATTATTTCAAAATATTTAGCCACAGAATTTAAGTTCGCAGAATTTTTAAGACGACGATAATTACATTTTAATGAGTTTCAAAAATCGTCGTGTTTTTTTAAAGCGAAGAAGATTAAATTTTTACGCTTGCAAAGAGAGGCAGAATTATAGTAATATAGTTCTTACCGTGCTAGGTGGGGAGGTAGCGGTTCCCTGTACTCGAAATCCGCTTTATGCGAGACTTAATTCCTTTGTTGAGGGCGTATTTTTGTGAAGTCTGCCCGAAGCACGTAGTGTTTGAAGATTTCGGTCCTATGCAATATGAACCCATGAACCATGTCAGGTCCTGACGGAAGCAGCATTAAGTGGATCCTCATATGTGCCGTAGGGTAGCCGAGATTTAGCTGTCGACTTCGGTAACGTTTATGATATGCGTTCGATACAAAGGTGCATGGTTTTTTACTTTAGATTTAAGCAAATTTTTATATAGATAATAAAGGTCTAGGTTATGAAACTTAGATATATAGTCCGATGTGAAGTTATTTAAATTTCATTCAGGGCTATTTTTTTATTTACAATTAAACTTAATATAATAGCTATTGATTTCAATCTTAAAGTTGGAGTAGTTATTATTGAAGCGTTATAGTTATTTATCTAAATATTAATTTCAATGTTTGATGTTAAGTGTGATGTTTTACTTCAAGTCATTTTTATTAAATGGATTAATAACGAATAATTTGTTAAAGTTATATCGTTGTAAAATAAAAACCTAGTTAATTAAAAAAATTACGTCGAAATATAGAATGGCTTATTATAATGGAGGATACATGCATATTTATTTAAGTACTTTAACAGAGGTCGATTATGAAACGTCACTAAATAGTATAGAAAATAATTATAATCTAAATCCAGAATCCAGTTGGCAAGATCGAGCGCGCGTTAAAAATCTAAGAAAACTTGAAAGCTACAATTATGAATTAGAAGTTATAGCTAAGAATGAATTGAATGAAGTTATAGGTCACGTTGTGTTAGCAGAGGTTAAGTTGTCGTCTAAAAACAAAAAAGCGATAGCGTTAGCCATTGGTGCACTGTCAGTAGATAAATCTATTCGAAACCAAGGATTAGGTCAAGCGCTGTTAAAAGCTGTAGAAGAACGTGCTAAAGAACAAGGATATTGTGCTATTTTTGTAAATAATCATCCTCAGTACTTTGAGAAATCTGATTATGAAGCAGCTCATTTATATAATATACATATAGAAGAAAAACGAAATGATCAAACATTATTAGTAAAATTTCTAAAACCGGTTCAAAATGAATGGTCTGGAATGACAGTGTATTATCCGGAAGTACTGGATTGATTTTTAATTGAAAAGAAAATATAAGAGCGTGATATAATAATGAGTAATTGTTAATGGAGGTGCTACGGTGGATTACCAAGCTTTGTATCGTATGTATAGACCGCAAAGTTTTGATGATGTGGTTGGACAAACGCATGTAACTAAAACACTGCGTAATGCAATTTCAAAAGGTAAACAATCTCATGCATATATTTTTAGTGGTCCGAGAGGTACGGGTAAAACGAGTATTGCAAAGGTTTTTGCCAAAGCTATTAATTGTCTTAATAGTGACAATGGTGAACCTTGTAATGAATGTGCGATTTGTAAAGGAATCACACAAGGTACGAATAACGATGTAATTGAAATTGATGCTGCAAGTAATAACGGTGTAGATGAAATAAGGAATATTAGAGATAAAGTTAAGTACGCACCTAGTGAATCTAAGTATAAAGTATATATTATTGACGAGGTTCATATGTTAACTACTGGTGCTTTCAATGCTTTGCTTAAAACATTAGAAGAACCACCAGCGCATGCTATATTTATCTTGGCAACAACAGAACCACATAAAATTCCACCCACTATTATTTCGAGAGCGCAACGATTTGACTTTAAAGCAATTAGCAGTGACCAAATTATAGATAGACTTAAGTATGTAGCTAATTCCCAATCTTTGGATTACGACGACGCAGCATTAGAATTTATTGCTAAAGCATCAGAAGGTGGTATGCGAGATGCATTAAGCATTATGGACCAGGCAATAGCGTTCGGAGACGAACGACTTACTTTACAAGATGCTTTAAATGTTACAGGTAGTGTTGATGAAGCGGCGTTAAATGAGTTGTTTAATGACATTGTAAAAAGTGATGTTAAAGCTGCATTTAATAGATATCATCATTTTATTTCAGAAGGTAAAGAAGTCAACAGACTCATTAATGATATGATTTACTTTGTTAGAGATACAATAATGAATAAAACGTCTAACGAATCCGTTCATTTTGAATCACTTATTCATTTCGACTTAGATATGTTATACAAGATGATAGATATCATAAATGATACACTAGTATCCATTAGGTTCAGTGTAAATCAAAGTGTTCATTTTGAAGTGTTACTAGTTAAACTTGCAGAAATGATTAAGACACAGCCTCAAACTGTACAAAATGTAGCAACAGCATCGGTAGCTAATGAACCAGATAATGAAATGTTATTACAACGCTTAGAACAACTTGAAAATGAGCTTAAAACCTTAAAAGAACAAGGAATCAAAGCTAATAAAGTTAATAAACAACCTAAGAAGCCAACACGCACGATTCAACGATCTAAAAATGCGTTTTCTATGCAACAGATAGCGAAAGTATTAGACAAAGCAAACAAAGATGATATCAAATTATTGAAGAACCATTGGCAAGAAGTGATTGATCATGCGAAAAGTAATGATAAAAAGTCTTTAGTTAGTTTACTACTGAATTCAGAACCGGTAGCAGCTAGTGAAGATCATGTGTTAGTTAAATTTGATGAAGAAATTCATTGTGAAATAGTAAATAAAGATGATGAAAAGAGAAATAATATTGAAAGTG
The DNA here is from genome assembly GCF_001837945.1 of Staphylococcus sp. HMSC077D08. Lineage (NCBI taxonomy): Bacteria > Bacillati > Bacillota > Bacilli > Caryophanales > Staphylococcaceae > Staphylococcus > Staphylococcus sp. HMSC077D08. Next base: position 103,246 of record NZ_KV834757.1, read on the forward strand.
TAGTTTGTAATATAGTTAATAAAACTGTCAAAGTAGTAGGAGTGCCGGCTGACCAATGGCTGAGAGTGAGAGCAGAGTACTTACAAAATCGTAACACCAATGAAACACATCAAAGCGAAAAACAAAGCACACAACAGTCTCAACAAATAGATATTGCTCAAAAAGCTAAAGACTTATTTGGTGAGGAAACTGTACATTTAGTTGATGAAGACTGATACATGACAAGCGATATATTGGTATGTATAATATAATAAAAGCTAAATTTTTATAGAAATTGTTTACTATTAAGGAGGAAATGAAATTATGCGCGGTGGCGGAAATATGCAACAAATGATGAAACAAATGCAAAAAATGCAAAAGAAAATGGCTCAAGAACAAGAAAAATTAAAAGAAGAACGTGTTGCTGGAACAGCAGGCGGAGGTATGGTGACTGTTACTGTAACAGGTCATAAAGAAGTTGTAGATGTAGAAATTAAAGAAGAAGCTGTTGATCCAGAAGATGTTGAGATGCTTCAAGATTTAGTATTGGCGGCTACAAATGAAGCGATGAATAAAGCAGATGAGTTAACACAACAACGTTTAGGTAAGCATACTCAAGGCTTAAACATCCCTGGAATGTGATGAAATATGCATTATCCAGAACCTATATCAAAGCTTATCGATAGTTTTATGAAACTGCCAGGCATTGGACCAAAGACGGCTCAACGTCTGGCTTTTCATACTTTAGATATGAAAGAAGACGATGTTGTTAAGTTTGCTAAAGCACTAGTTGATGTTAAAAGAGAACTTACCTATTGTAGTGTTTGTGGACATATTACAGAAAATGATCCTTGTTATATATGTGAAGATAAACAGCGAGATCGTTCTGTCATATGTGTAGTTGAGGATGACAAGGATGTCATAGCAATGGAAAAAATGCGTGAATATAAAGGTTTATATCACGTGCTTCATGGTTCGATTTCACCAATGGATGGTATTGGGCCTGAAGACATCAATATACCTGCATTAGTTGAACGCCTCAAAAACGATGAGGTGAAAGAACTTATATTAGCTATGAATCCTAACCTAGAAGGTGAGTCTACTGCAATGTATATATCTAGGCTGGTTAAGCCAATTGGGATTAAAGTCACAAGACTGGCACAAGGTTTATCTGTAGGCGGCGATTTAGAATATGCTGATGAAGTGACTTTATCTAAAGCAATTGCAGGTAGAACGGAAATGTAATAATATTTACCACTTAAAAGTCTGGGATATAAGTCAATATTCTAGGCTTTCTTTATATTTAAATAGAAGAAGATTAAATACACTTATATATGAAGCTCTTTAACATAGAGAATTTCACTGAGAAATTCACCAGGCAGAGCAAGTTGGGGTTCGGGGCCCCAACACAAAGAATTTCACTGAGAAATTCACCAGACAGAGCAAGTTGGGGTTCGTTAATGGATTGAAATAACGAATATGATAAGATTTTTGTTTAGCTTTTTAGAATTTAGACTTATTGAGTTTATGGAGAGACTTTTATAATTACATTTATTATTAATGAGGATAAGAATCAACCCTTCATTCCTCAAGGAAGATGTAAGGTGTTTGGAATAAAAAAATAATGATTATAGAAAAATAGTAAAAATATTTTAAAATGAACAACAAAAATAAAGTTTGTGAATAGGGTTTATATAGGCATTTTAGTTTCATTTTAACCATCATTTTTCTGTATAACACGTTTGTAATTGAATTCTACAAGAAGAAAGTTCGGTTTTTCCTTTGGAGTGATTTTGATTATCTTTTAATAGTGTAATTTTTACTGTTGTTAAAACGGGGATAAGTCTGTATAGTATTTATTTGTTGAGCGAAACAACTTAACTAATCATTAAATAAACGACTAAAATTAATTTCAAAAAGTTGTTGACTTAAACAACTATGAAGAGTATAATTAATTATTGTCGGTAAGAAAATGAACATTGAAAACTGAATGACAATATG
>NZ_KV834758.1:0-72337 GCF_001837945.1 Staphylococcus sp. HMSC077D08
TAAGTATCTTGGACTTAGTTATATACTTATCTTTTGAGTTCTGAATAGTATCAAAAATTCTTAAATATTCGTTTGGTACCTTTGTTTTTTCATTTTCAATTGTTTTCACGATTATAACCTCCATTTTTTCTCTCGATGGACGTTACACGTAATAAAAATGTAAAAAGGAGTAGTTTTTTATTTTGAAACGAGAATTCTTACTAACTATATTATACTAAATTTACACTTAAAACACAAACTTATGTTCCTGTTTTTACTCATTTTATTTAATACTTAACAACCCTAATAAACATTGAAACAACAACTTTTATAAGTGTTTTTCATACACTTTCACAAACTACAATTTAAGAACAAACGTTCTGTTAAATTTGCGTTTTAACCCCTCACGAAAATTAAGCGCTTAGCTTTTTTTAGTTTTTATATAGGAGCCACACACTACATGCGACCCCTTATTACCTACTCACTCACACTATAGTACGATTTTTTCAACTCACTTAACTTACGCTCTAACGTTTTGTAATCGTCTTGTGTAGCGTTCTCATCTTGTACAAATGCAGTAACCAACTTCAACCCCTCAACTAATTCTTGTGCAGGTTCATTAATCCCAGTAGCTAATTGATATAATATTTCGATATTACCTACAACATCAGCATTACTAGACTGAACACCCTCAAGTTCTTCAACATTTAAGCCACTTTCAATATAAGTGAACATATCTGTGTTATTACTTTCAGCGAATGTCTCCAATCCATACATGAAATATTCGTTTTCGAATAATTGACTTGCCATCATATCACTAATAGATAGGCGCATATCATCGTGTATTTCAAAACCGTTATAATATCCCTCAACACTTCTTATTAGCCCCTCTGTGTGCTTACTAGACGCTAATTCGAATGAATTTCTTACTTTGCAATCTTTAATATATACATGACCGAATAGCTTTCCGTTCATCATCACATAAACTATATCAAATGGATCGTTATATATTTTAAAAGCGAAGTGGTTATCTCTACTACTCTCTAGCAATCCTGTGTAGCACCTTAATAACGTACCTGCTCTTGTTTCAAATTGATTTGCGATTATCTCTACATTCATTTAGTTTGCTCCTTTTTCTTTTATTCGTAATACTACCGGAACCCATGAAGGTTTATCTACATCGTTGGTGATAGACAATGGTAATGGTGGTACTTTGCCATCTAATAGATACCTCATAACATATCGTGGATTATGAATAATTGATATTTTGTTTTCTTGATACAACTCCTGTATAACTGAACCTGATTCCGTTGTGCAGTGGTAAAAGAACACTTTATTCTTGTCACCATCAAATGTAAGTGATCTATCACCCTCAAATGGTATACCTGTTTCATCAAATAGTGGTTTTAACTCGTATATATAAGTGCTTCCATTCTCTCGAATGAATTCTAATACTTTATCTTTTAAATTATTCATATAGTTAACTACTCCTATTCAATATTTTTTTGATACTTTTTTCACTGACATTAAAGTGCCAGTTTGTTTTGTTTTTGTCTTTTACATTAAACCCTGCCTTAATCATTGCACCTTTAAATTGACCGTTGGTTACATAGCTACTTTCAAAAGTATCTTGCAAAGTTTCACGATATTTTGATTCAAACAAATGTTTTAATCCGTATGAGGAACGTCTAATATTAAAAGATTCAATTTTATCTAACGAATTACAAAATTCCATTAAAGCGTTTTTCTTCGCTTTATCTAATTCATAAAAGTGTTCTGGTTTATTAATAATTATCAATTTAGTTTTCCCTTTCATTAATAAAATCAAATTAATAACTGCTACAGTGTTACTAGTTTTGTTACTCTTTTTTCAAAATTCCAGTAACACCGAAACCCTTTGAGCCTGTGGCGTTCTAAAGATTTTGTTACTCGTTACTGGAATTTTTGATATTTTTATATTTTTTTATGTTTAAGGTTTTTTATTGTTTCTATCATTTATTTACTATTTGTTTATAATTCGAGTAACACTAGTAACAAATAGCTTTAAGCCTTATAGTATCAACGTTTTTAGTTGTTACTAGAATATTTAAAACTAGTAACAACCAGTAACATTGATAACAAATCAAACTGCTTTCAAACTACAATTCTCATATGCCTTATATGTTTTATGTTCATCTGGAAATTCTATTTCAGATTTTTTTACATCTAAATCGCCAATACCATCTATCAAATCTTGCCAATTAAAACGATCTACAGTATCTGATTTCCATTCGTCACCTAAATACGTTTTAAATTCTTTATGAAATTTAATTTTTGATAGAAAGTTATAACCATTATCTTTACAAAACTCTTTGTATAATCCGTATACAATATATTTAGGTACTTTTCTTAACTTCCATTCATCAAATACATTAATCTTAAATTCATAAACTGGGTTATTCTCTTGCTTATATACATCTAAATATTTCTTCGACACATCTGGTATACTGAATTTTTCAAAGTCCATTCTAATTGCGTGGTAAAGAATATATTCAAGCACTTTTTTGTTTTTGATATATTCATCTTTGATTTTTCTTTTTTCTTTATCACCTTTAAAATCGGCGTTGAAAGGGACTATTACCAATCTTTTAAATACTGCATTGGTTTTATCTTTAAAGCGTGGCATTCCGTTAGAAGATTGAATAACGCTACATCTATATTGTGCTGTATACGATTGTTGATTTTTAAACTCTACAGATACATAATCTCCAGTAACAACACTTTTGAAGTTCGAACCGTCGTCTATATATACACCCACTGGTACATCGTCACCAATGACAGCAGTTTTGCCCTCAAGTAAACTCATTTTAAATCTATGGTCGAATTCATTAACTTTTAACGTAGCTATATTCTTTTTACCTATCAAATTTGTAAGCAACTCTTGAAAAGTACCTTTACCATTGTTACCATCGCCAACCATGAATATAGATTGTTTTCTTGTATAATTACCATTTAATGAATCATTTATTACTTGCCATAATAAATGTGATACTTGCTTATCATTACAAGCCAATTCATCAAACCACTTATTAATATCCCAATCATCAAATGTTGGTTTGTTCGGATTATCTATATAATTAGTATCAATTTTAGAAGTAAAAACATAATTAGGAGAAAAATTTTCAAGTTTTTTCGTTTTTCTATTAAAAACGCCATTATTTACTGGTATTAAATAAGGTGAGTTTGTTTTTTCTTTTATTTCTGTTCTATTCCTAATGTGATAAATAACGTCATCAGCTTTATTGCTATTATGTTTTGGTTCTAAATAAGAAATAATTCTTTTTATAAGCGAAGTCTTTTGAGTATAGACGCCTCTGTCTTCTTGATACATTGCTAGTTTCGTGTTTTCTTCTTCATCGAATAGTAAGAAATTCATGTTTTCAATTAATATATTCGCACATCTATTCGTACTAATTACATCTGGCTTTTTACCTCTCTTATTGTCACTTTCCCACGATTTAATCATGCGCTCTCTTTCTTCAATGCCTAATCTATTAAGTTTTTGCTCTATACTTTCATTTTCGTAATTGTTAGTAGTTTCTTTAATTTCTTTAAGCACATCTTTATCTGGGTTCAATTTCATCTCATCAACCTTTCTTGTTGTTATAATGTTTCTTCAAAATAGATTGAAATGTAGCGTTTATTTCACGTTCTTTTAATGGTGGATTACACGCATTTTGTCCCCATAGCAAAGCATACGAGTATATAATATATTCATTAACATGTCGGCTAAACAAATGTCCTATTAGACTTGCTAAAGAATTATTACGATTGCCCTTTGCAACTGAAAAACTAATATCACGCCAATAAGTATCATCACGCTTATTAAAGTTAGTTTTACTTGGTTGGTCTATTTGTATATTCGTTTCTTTTGACCATTTTTCAAGCATTTCAACATTCAAAATGGGAGCATCATTATATTGATGTAAGAACGGATATTCACCTTTTATATAAACTGGCAAAGCCATCGCTCTACTAGGTTGAAAACTCCCCTCATCTACTGGATGACCTATCTTACTCGCTAATACTTTTGTGTATTTTCGATAATCATCTGCACTTATACGCTCATTCAAAGCAATATATAAACGTACTCTAGGACTTTCTGTTCGATGATTAAATGTAGTGTGATACATCCAGGAAACACCTTTTAAAGTCTCCGTAATTGCATCATGTAGTAGTCTCAACTTAGGAATGTCGTCGTAGTCCAGGACTAGGACATCACGATAAATCACGTTTCCGTCTTTACGATATTTTTTATATTCATAACCATTCTCATCAGTATCGTCTTTAATATCACCATAAACAGCAACACCACGAGCATATTTATTAGTATTATTTTGTGGTATAGATAATCTATTAACTAATTCACTCCATTTAGGCTGCGAAAACTGTTTAAACGATCTCGCATCCAAACTTTCATACCAAATCACAGAAACTTTGGTATCATATTCTAATTTAATTTCATTCAATCTTTACACCTCTAGTGATTATCAGAGCAAAAAATGATATAATATAAATAGAGTATTTAATTAATTTGCTCTGTTAAATTATTAAGTTATGCGTTTAGTGATTCCTCGCCAAAGTTCTCACTAGACGCATTTGTTTTGTCTAATTCGTCTAATGCTCTATCATGAAATGTAGTAATCTCATCATTCATAAAATTTACATCTTTCAATATTGAGTTAAGTACTGCCATCAATACATAATAGTTCTGATAGTATTCTTTTAACACATATGATTCCATTACTTTACCTTGTGCATCTAAATGAGATCTAAATCGTTCATTACTATCCATGTGTTCGCCAATCATTGTTATAACTGTATTTATTTTTGTGTTTAATTCTGCCTCTATCACTTCATTTTTCATTTGTTTAATATTTTGTTTTAAATTACTCATTTTACTATTTCTCCTCTTCATAATTAAAATTATTTTCTAGTTCCTGCAAACACCACTTCATAATATATTCGAGATGTTTTTCTCGACTTATCTCTGTTATTTTTTCAACACCATTTCTTTCTTCAATATGTTCATATTCATCAAATTTATTGCTGATACTTAATTTGAGTTGATACTTAATAACTTCAAGTGTCTCTCTTTGCTTTTTATTCATTTTATTAATCCTCCTTTTTGTATTCGTACTTATCAATAATTGGCAAAGTTAAAGTTTGTATTAGTGCAGTTATTGCAATCCCATGAATAAAATCAATAGAGTATGCATATAAGCAACCAATTGTTATCGCTAATATAGAAATCAAAATATATAGTTTCATTAATCTTCACCTCCTTTAAGAATTCACTTTAATTGATGTACTAAAAAGCTCGTCTATTGGTTTATCGAATAATTCACTTAACTTTCTAGCCTCTGGCATAGTGAAATCTGCATCTTTACCAATGATCTTTAAACTAAATCTTTGCGGGCTAATACTTAGTAACTTAGCTAATTGCTTTTGCGTATAACCTTTTTCTTTATAGCAGATGTATAAATTCCAATATTTAATTTTTTGCATCATTTAACCTCCAGATAATACATAGTAAAACATAGCGATTTAACTAAAAAAAATTTCATCAACTGTGATAGTTGGAAACAAATTATTTCTAAGTAAATCTCTAAACAAACGCATCTCACTATTAGTAAAATTTACTTTTCCCTGTTCTTTAGTTCTATACGCTTGTGTTGATATTCCAAATTTCATAGCCATTGCACTTTGGGTCATACCTAGCATTTTTCTATATCCGATTATTTTATTCATTTAAGCACCTCCTAAACATAGTAAAACATAGTGTTAAGTTTAAGTCAACATAAAACATAGCAAAACATAACTTTATGTTATATAATTATTTACGAGGTGATTTAATGGATAAAGTAGAAATCGGGAAACGTATTAATCATATACGAACTAATATAGGGGATTCTATGACAGCCTTTGGTGAAAGAATAGATGCAAATTCACCTATCAAATCCGGAGTGGTTTCAAATTGGGAAAATGGAATACAAACCCCTAATAAAAAGCGCCTTAAAAGAATTGCTGAAATAGGTAATGTTTCTGTAGATTATATTTTATATGGCTCTATAATCCACTATATATATAATAATTTAGATTTTGAAGATGATAGTTTTAATTTAAATTCACCTGATAATGAAACTAAATTAAATTTATCAGAGTTAGCATATTCCTATATAAAACATAAAGAAGATTTTGAAAGTATGAAATATGATAAGTATTTACAACTTTCAAAACAATATTTACCTTCAATAATTGATCATTTTGAGGGGATTGCTGTAAAAGCACTAGAGAGTTTATCTAAAAAAACCAGAGACATTCTTGAAACAAAAAGACAATCAATAATTATAGATAAATATCTTAACGGCGAAGATATAACTAGAAATGACTGTATTAAAGATTTCGCATTCTTAGAAAGTTTTAAAAATAACAACTTTATGTTTCCACAAGAAATTAGAACTAATAATTTTGATTCATTATCATCAATTCTTAAAGAATATTTTGAGTTATATAACCAATTACCTATAGGTGATGATGAAAAGAAAAAACAAATTATTAGGTTAAAAGAAAAGTCGCTGAAGTTAGGTCAAATTTTTAAGCAAGAATATGACTATGAAACATCTAATTCTGTAAATAAAGACATTGTAGAAATATTAGAAAACAAAATACCCAATTTTAGTGATGAGAAAATTAACACAGTGAAAAAAATCGAAAATGAAATAGACAAATTGAATTAAATTAACTGTAGGTGATTACCATAGAACATAACTTAAACCTATCCCACAATATATATAAAGACGCTAAACGTGGTACTTATTACTTTCGTATTAAATACTATGATAAGAAGAATCAACGTAAAGAAATTAAAAAGAGTGGCTTCAAACAACGTAAGGAAGCGTTGAAGAAATGTAATGAAATTATGGACGAATTAGAGGGTGTAGGACAGATAAACAAACTGCCCTTTGATAAGCTCGTAGATGAGTATATAGAGTGGTATTCTGCACGTCGCAAGTCATCAAGTGTAAAAGCATTAAAGACACATACAAACAACCATTTGCTACCTTATTTTAAGTCTATGGATGTCTTTAATATGACTACACAGGATGTTATGAAGTTTCAGAATACGAAGTTAAAAGAGGGACACTCTGGAGAGTACCTAAAGAAAATGCACGTGTTCTTAGTATCATTACTTAACCATGCTATGAAGTTTCATGATCTAAAGCAAAATGTAGCCTCTCTAGTAGGTAACTTTGAAATCGAATCAAATAAGCGTTTGAACTATTGGACATTAGATCAATTCAATCAATTCTATGAAGTTTTAGCTACACAACAGCAAAAGTTATTCTTTAAGCTACTGTTTTACTCTGGTGCACGTAAAGGCGAAATTAGAGCCCTCACATGGTGTGATATTAACTACGATGATGAGTTCATACATATTAACAAAACAGACTATCACGGTGAAGTAACAGCCCCTAAAACAAAAGCAGCAATACGTGATATATACTTGCCTGCTCATATGATGAATGACATAAAAGAATATTTAAAATGGTACAAAGAAAACAATGTATATAAAGATGATTACGTATTGTTTGGTACATTCTTCAAAGCATACAGTGAATCAACTATAGATCGTTGGTTTACCACTGCATTAAAAGTTTTAGATGAACAACTCCCTGACGGTCAGACATTCCCTAGAATTGTAATTCATGAGTTGAGACATAGCCATGCGTCTATGCTAGTCAATCATGGTGCAAGTATCATGGTAATAGCACAGCGTTTAGGCCATGCTGATAGTAATGAAGTATATAACCGATACGGTCATTTATACCCCAGTACACAGAAAGAAATAGTTAAATACTTATAAGGAGATTATATATGAAAATGTTTAATTGGAATATTATTAACGAATCAAGTTACGATATCACTTGCGACTACTTTACAAAAGATATAATTATTGTTGATAAAGCAACAAATAGACAACTCGTATATTTTAAGTATAATACTAAAGAAGATATTTATATTGAAGACGAAAAGGTTCATAAAGTAATTACACAAATAAATAATATGGATAAATCAATCACGATTTATGATAATATTGCGTCCTAATTGTAGGGCGCTTTTTTTATGTACTGGGGCATATCTGGGGCAATATTGGGGCAACAAAAACAAAAAGCCTACAACCACATGGGTTGCAGGCTCAATAATGGAGACGGCGGGATTCGAACCCGCGTCCAGAGGTCCTGATACAAATCTTTCTACGTGTGTAGTTTATTGATAATTTTCGCATCATGCTAAGCAATAAACAACCAACATGATACTAGCTTGATTATATTTCATCTAAACAGACTTCAAGCGGCAGTGTTTAGCATATCCTACTAGGGTTGAATCGCGTTAACAGCACGTAGGAGATGCTGTTAGGCGATGCAGTGGCTATTACGCAGCTACTGCGAAATTATTGTTTGATTTGTCAGTTATATTTAACCGAAATGTGTTGATAACGGAGACAGCCCTCCGACACGCTTAATAAGCTCGGGGGACCCCTGTCGAATCCAAGAACGTCCCCTCAATTCAAATCAATCTAACAAAATACTTTGTTAAATCATTAATAAAACAATTTGACACTGCAATCAATCATATCAAAGATGGCCCGATTAAGCAATGATATTGCTTAATAACGGGCTTTAACTGCGCGATCAATATCTCGTTTTACCGCTTTTTCTTTAAGTGCTTGACGTTTGTCGTATTTCTTTTTACCTCTAGCAACGCCTAATAAAACTTTACATTGACCATGTTTTAAATATAACTTCAACGGAATAATAGAGTAACCTATTTCTCGTGTACGCTCACCTAATTTTTGAATTTCTTTTTTGTGCAATAGTAATTTACGTGTACGTAAAGGATCATGATTAAAACGATTTCCTTCTTCATATGGTGCAATATGCATATTATTCAGGTACATTTCGCCTCGTCTCACTTGCGCAAAGCTATCTTTTAAATTGGCACTACCACGACGTATGGATTTAATTTCAGTACCTCTTAAAGCAATACCCGCTTCAATTGTATCTTCAATATTGTAGTCATGTCTTGCTTTACGGTTTTCAGCTAACGTACCTGGTGATTTTGATTTTTTCTTAGCCACTATTACTCACCTCATCTTTGCTGACTATTTTTTCTTTCGACGTGATTTCTTCTTCACACTTTTATCTTTATAAAAAGGTTTGTGGTGCGTATTACCTTGTTTATCTTTTTTACGAGCATTTTTACCTTTACGTTGCTTACGTTTTTTCTTTTTACCTTTACCATTACGATCACTTTTAGTATAGTCTAAAGATTTGCCACGTGTTTTAGCTTGAATGGTTTTCTCACGAGCAGGTCGTTGAGATGATGTCTTTTTAGGTAATGGCATGCCAACAATTTGGAAATCTATCATGCGTTCTTCCACATCAACATGTGTCACTTTAACTTTGACCTCATCACCAATGCGAAAGACTTTTGCTTGACGTTCACCGATTAGTGCCATTTGTCGTTCATCAAAATGATAATAATCGTCTGTCATATTGGCGATATGAACCATACCCTCAATAGTATTAGGTAATTCTATAAACATACCAAAATTAGCAACCGAGCTAATGATACCTTCAAATTCATCACCAATATGTTGAATCATATACTCAGCTTTTTTCAATTCATCAGTATCACGTTCGGCTTCAATGGCACGACGTTCACGTTGTGATGTGTGTTCGGCTAATTCTGGCAACGTCTCTTCCCAATGATGTATTTCTTTCTTATCCATGGAATTCTCTATTAAATATTTACGAATTAATCTATGCACTGTTAAATCAGGATAACGGCGTATTGGAGACGTAAAGTGAGTATAGTACTCAGCAGACAAACCAAAATGCCCTAAATTAACATCATCATAATGTGCTTGTTGCATAGAACGTAACATCATCGTTGAAATAACCATTTGTTCCGGTCTACCTTCAACTTCTTCTTGAATGTTTTGTAATGTTGTCGGATGAATATCTTCACCTGTACCTTTAATCATTATACCGAAATTGGTAATAAAGTCGAAGAACTGTCTTAATCGGTCGGATTTTGGTTGTTCATGAACACGATAAATAAATGGTACTTCCAATTTATTGAAGTGTTCAGCTACTGTTTCATTGGCTGCTAACATGAACGATTCAATTAAACGTTCTCCTTCGCCGCGTTCTCTCATTAGCACTTCTGTTGGAATACCTTCGTCATTCACAAGTACTTTCGCTTCATTAATATCAAAATCAATTTCTCCACGACGTTTACGCATACGAATTAATCTATTTGATAAATCTTGCGCTAAATCTAACATAGGTGTTAAATCTTTATATTGTGAACGTATTTCAGAATCTTGATCAGTGATAATTTTGTTAACAGCATCATATGTCATTCTGTAGTTTGAATGTATTACACTATCAAAGATTTCATGTTTTACAACTTCGCCTCGTTCATTTATTTCCATTCGACAACTTAATGTTAAACGATCTTCTTCCGGATTTAATGAGCATATTCCATTACTTAGACGATGTGGAATCATCGGGATTACTCGATCGACAAGATACACACTTGTCGCACGATCATATGCTTCTTTATCTAAAGCTGAGCCTTCTTTTACATAGTAACTTACATCTGCAATACTAACTGTAAGCTCGGTGTTGCCATTTTTTAATTTTTTTACAGCAATGGCATCATCTAAATCTTTAGCATCTGCACCATCTATAGTGATTGTTAATTCATCTCTTAAATCACGACGCCCTTCGATTTCAGAGGGTTCTATTACATCCGGTACTTCTTCAGCTTCTTGTAATACAGCATCTGGAAACTCGATTTCTATTCCATGCTGGTAAATGATGGAAAGTATATCTACACCTGGATCATTTTTATGACCTAATATTGCTGAAACGTGGCCTTCTGGATTGTCTGTACTATCGGCATACTTCGTAATTTGTACTAATACTTTATGCCCATCTATAGCACCTAAATTTTGTCCTTTAGGTATAAAGATATCTTGCATTATACGTTTGTCATCCGGTAATACAAAACCAAAATGCTTTGCTTCGCTATACGTTCCAACAACTTGTGTAACTGAATGCTTTTCAATAGATTTTACTTCACCTTCAATTTTACCTTTATGTTCTCCACGAGATTTTTGAATTTCCACGATGACGGTATCTCCATCTAATGCTCTATTGATTTTAGTTGGTGGAATAAAAATATCGTCCATCTCGTCATCTTCAGGTCTTAAAAAAGCAAAGCCTTTTTTATTTTGACTTAACGTTCCTTTGATTAGTTTTGAATTTGTTTTGTTGGATTGTTTACGTTGATATCTGTCTGTTCTTGTACGTTCAATTAAACCAGACTGTTCTAATTCAACGAGTATTTTAATTAAATCTCTAAATGAGTCGGCACTGTTTAAACCTAACGCATCTTGAAAGTCAGATACTGACATGGGTTCATAGTCAGGTTGTTTTATCATTTCTTCGATGGATTGCTTTAAATTCATTATGCCCCTCCTTTCTCTCCTACATCTTTATTTTTTACTCTGTCCATTCCAATGATTCTAAAAATTGATATACATCTTCAAAGACTTTCTCTTTTTCTTTATCAATGGTAATCACATGACCTGAATGTTGATACCATTTGATTTCTTTCTCATCAGAATCGACATGATTATATATATAATTTGCTGATTGAGGATCAATCATTGTATCTTGTTCTGCTTGTACGACAAGTATTGGATCAATTACTTCATCGACATGTTCTTTAACTCCATTTAGTGTGTCACTCAGTTCTTTCAGTGTTTCAGTTGGATGAAATTGTTCCATTTCTTGATCAATTGTTTGTTGATCTTTGCCTTCATATTTTTTAAAGTTACGTGCATATTCAAGAAATCCTTCATAAATCGAACCTTCTGTTTTATTCTCCATAGGTGCACACATAGTTATAATCCCCTTCACGTCACGATTTAAACTTAGTTTTAATGCGAAGGCGCCGCCTAATGATAAACCAGCTACTGCTATTTCTTCGTAACCTTGGTCTACTAAATAATCATAACCATCTAAAACATCTTTAAACCAAACAAAAGGGCTAGATTTTAATATTTCTTCTGGAGGCGCTGCATGTCCTTCATATTGTGGAGCATAAGATGTATAGCCCTTTTTTTGAAGGTAACGCCCAAGTTGTCTTACATCAGCAGAGTTACCTGTGAAGCCGTGAAGAAGTAACACTGCACGTTTACCTTCTTCAAAAAAGAATGGTTTTGGTAGTTTAATTTGCATGATTAAAATCCCTCTCCCTTATGATAAGTACTCAATCTATCCTAAATAAGTTAAGTCTTTCATTATATTAGATATATTTAAAAACTCTTCATTATTATCAAAATGACTTGATAAATCATTATTCCCTTTAACATATGATTTAAAAACATGGTTGTCTTAATTATAAAATAAAAAAGTCCGACAAGTATATCGTCGGACTCAGGCTGATAATACTTAATAGCAAATGTGATTCATTTGCCCTATCATTTATCAGTCTTGGTTAAGATTCATTTACTTCATTAAAACAAATATAATATTCTCTACATACCTAAGTAACTAATACAAAACATAAGTACAAAGAATAAAATAGCTAAAATTATTGTTAATCTATGCAAGAATAAATCGACGCCACGTTGTTTTTGTTTACCAAACAATTGTTCAGCGCCACCACTAATAGCACCTGAAAGTCCATTACTTTTACCTTCTTGGAGTAATACAACAGTCACTAATGCAATACAATCTATTATTAATAAAACGATGATTAATGTATGCATAAAAATTGTCCTCCGTTCATTATATACGAAAGAAATTATAACACATCTTTATTGATGTAATCAAACTTCTATCTATTGAAAGTACTTTTACGTTTAATAGAAACAACTAGCATATAAATTGCTAGAATAATAGATCCAATCACTACAATTAAAATTGGTAAAACTGCAAGTACATTTTTTACATCTAAAATACCTTGAATAAATAAGTAAAGATTTACGAGTGTAAATAGTGCATTAGAAATATATACGGCAAACATAAACCACCATAAATATGGATGGCGATTCCAGAAAGCAACAGTACCTGCCAAATAAGCTAAAATGTACATAATGCCAGTGTATCGGTCACTATTTAAAATGTTTTTTACTGCTGTATCTGATGTTTTTTGACCAGCTAAAGATAAAATTGATTTAGCTGTTGATTCATCTAATACAATAAAGTGGTGAAGGATAAGTAAAATACAAAACACTAATGAACTTATCGCAATTAAACGTCCCGTTCTTATTTCTTTAGCATTTGAGTCTGTCATAATTGTACTCCTTTTACAAAATTACTCACATTATTATATCAGTTTACATTAATAATTTAAAATGTACTTAACTAAAAAAGCCCGTTGCAGCCTCAACTCTGCAACGGACAATTCAATTAAGATATTAAATCATAAGCGTGAACTCTTATAAAAATTAAAGAGATATTATTTATCTAAATTGTAGAAAGATTTAATTCCTTCAAATTTAGCTGTTTCGTATAATTCATCTTCAATACGTAATAATTGATTGTATTTAGCAATACGGTCAGTTCTAGATAATGAACCTGTTTTAATTTGACCTGCATTTGTAGCAACTGCGATATCAGCAATTGTAGTATCTTCAGTTTCACCAGAACGGTGAGATACAACCGCAGTATATCCAGCTTTTTGAGCCATTTCAATAGCATCGAATGTTTCAGTTAATGTACCGATTTGGTTTACTTTGATTAAGATTGAGTTACCAATACCTTGTTCGATACCTTTAGATAAAATTTCAGTGTTAGTTACGAATAAATCATCACCAACTAATTGAACTTTATCACCGATACGATCAGTTAATTGTTTCCAACCTTCCCAATCGTTTTCATCCATACCATCTTCAATAGTGATGATTGGATATTTACCAATTAGTTCTTCTAAGTAGTCAACTTGCTCTGCTGCACTGCGTTTAGCACCGTGTTCACCTTCGAATTTAGTGTAATCATAAACACCATTTTCATAGAATTCAGAAGAAGCACAGTCAAATCCTAAGAATACATCTTCACCTGGTTTGTATCCTGCTTTTTCGATAGCTTTAATAATAGTTTCAACAGCGTCTTCAGTACCTTCAAATCTAGGAGCGAAACCACCTTCATCACCTACTGCAGTTTCTAAACCGCGTTCACTTAAGATTGATTTAAGGTTATGGAAGATTTCCGCACCCCAACGTAATGATTCTTTGAATGATTCTGCACCTACAGGTAAAATCATGAACTCTTGGAAAGCAATTGGTGCATCTGAGTGAGAACCACCATTAACAATATTCATCATAGGCACTGGTAATTGTTTACCATTGAATCCACCTAAATATTTATATAATGGTTGACCTAATAAATCAGCAGCTGCACGAGCTACGGCAATAGAAACACCTAAAATTGCATTTGCACCTAATTTACCTTTGTTGTGTGTACCGTCTAATTGAATCATCATTTTGTCAATAGATACTTGATCTAAAACTGAAAATTCACCTTCAACGATTTCTGGTGCAATCATTTCGTTAACATTTTCTACCGCTTTAGTCACACCTTTACCTAAATAACGTGATTTATCTCCATCACGTAATTCAACTGCTTCATGTTCACCAGTAGAAGCACCAGAAGGTACTAATGCACGTCCGAAAGCACCGCTTTCAGTTAATACTTCAACTTCAACTGTTGGGTTACCACGTGAGTCTAAGACTTCGCGAGCGTAAACATCTGTAATAATTGGCATGTTTAATATCTCCTTTAATTATATTATATGACTATTATAGCCTTTTTCTAAACTTTTATAAAATGATAATACATATAAAATCAAGAAAATTTGAACATCTATACGTTGCTGTAAATTCTTAACCTTAATGCATCTATACTAATGTTTAATCAATGATTCACCTGTCATTTCAGATGGTTGCTTAACGTTTAATAAATCTAATAATGTCGGCGCTAAATCTCCTAAGCGTCCAGTTTCTCTTAATGTAACACCGTCTTTAGTTACAATAACTGGAACAGGATTAGTTGTGTGTGTCGTCATAGGTTGGTCGTCATCAGTTAACACTTGATCTGAGTTACCGTGATCTGCAGTGATGATGGCACGACCACCCATATCAATAATTTTGTCAACGACTTCACCAAGACACTCATCTACTGCTTCGATTGCTTTAATTGTTGGTTCTAGCATACCACTATGTCCAACCATATCTGGGTTAGCAAAGTTCAATAGAATTAAATCTAAGTCACCTTTATCTAACTCTTCTAATAATGCATCTTTAACTTCATATGCACTCATCTCAGGTTTCAAATCGTAAGTCGCTACTTTAGGAGAATCGATGAGTCTACGACGTTCTCCTTCAAATTCTTCGTTTCGTCCACCACTCATAAAGTATGTCACATGTGGATACTTTTCAGTTTCAGCGATACGTAATTGTTTCAAGCCATTATCTTGAGCAACTTCACCGATTGTATTATTTAAGTCAACTTTTTCAAATACAATTTCAGCATCTACATTGTCATTATATTTCGTGAATGTAGCGTAGAATAAGTTGTCCACTTGTTCAACTTTAAATCCATCAAACGCTTTATTAGTAAAGATTTCTGAAAGTTGAGCTGCTCTATCTGGACGGAAATTATAGAAGATTACTGCGTCACCGTCGTTCACACCATCATTTTGGCCCTCAACTATAAACGGTTCGACGAATTCATCAGTCACATCATTTTTGTAATTAGCTTCAACGCCTGCTTTAGCTGAAGTAAATGTAGGACCTTCAAAGTTACGAATAGCATTATATGCACGTTCCTCACGATCCCAACGCTTGTCACGATCCATAGCATAATAACGTCCTGAAACCGAAGCGAATTGACCTACACCTAATTCCTTAAATTTATCTTCAGTTTCCTCTATATATTTCAAAGCAGATTTTTGATCAACATCACGACCATCTAAAAATGCGTGGACATATACTTTATCTATTCCTTGCTTTTTAGCTAATTCTAAAATAGCAAATAGATGCTTATAATGACTGTGTACACCACCATCAGAAAGCAATCCGAATACATGAAGCGCAGAGTCATTGTCTTTAACATGTTTAACAGCGTTATTTAATACAGTATTATCGAAGAATTCTCCGTCTTCAATCGATTTATTAATACGAGTTAAACTTTGATATACGATGCGTCCTGCACCAATATTCATATGTCCTACTTCAGAGTTACCCATTTGACCTTCAGGAAGACCTACATCTAAGCCACTTGCTTCTATTTGTGTTGTAGGATATTTTTCATAATATCGATCAAAATTAGGTTTGTGTGCTTGCTTAACTGCATTGCCATGTTCACTTTCACGATTTGCAAAACCATCTAAGATGATTAAGGCAGTTGGTTGTTTTGCCATAATTATTTTGCACCTTCTAACAATTGTACGAAATCTTCAACTTTTAATGATGCGCCACCTACTAGAGCACCATCGATATCTGATTGAGCCATATATTCTTTAATGTTATTAGGTTTAACACTACCACCATATTGAATACGTGTAGCGTCAGCAACCTCTTGACTAGATAAGTCAGCTAATGTTTGACGTACGTGAGCACACATTTCATTTGCATCTTCAGATGTAGATGACTTACCAGTACCGATAGCCCAAATTGGTTCATATGCAATAACAACTTCTTTAAGTTGATCATCTGATAAACCTTCGACAGCTTTTTTCACTTGATTACCTACGATTTCATTTGCTTTACCAGCTTCACGTTCTTCATCAGATTCACCTACACAAATAATAGGTGTCATACCGTGATTGAAGATAGCATGCGCTTTTTTGTTTACTTCTTCGTCAGTTTCGTGGAAATAGTCACGACGCTCTGAGTGACCAATCACTACATATTTAACACCTAATTCAGATAATGCTACTGGTGAAGTTTCTCCAGTATAAGCACCACTTTCTTCAAAGTAAGCGTTTTGTGCCCCAATTTTTAACCCTTTTGCTTTACCATCTTTAACAGCTGTTACTAAAGCGTCTAATTGGATTGTTGGTGCACAAATAACTGATTCTACTTCTTTAGGATCAGGTAATGTTGGTAATTCGTTTACAAAGTCTTTAGCTTCTTGAACTGTTTTATTCATTTTCCAGTTTCCGGCTATAATTGGTGTTCTCATTCATTACACTCCTTAATTTTTAGTGTTAAATTTGTAAGCTTTTATCCAAATACTTGCTTATTTCGAAATAAACATTGAAAGCAAAAATAACTTTCTCTTGTTTTATTCCCACATCAAAGTATTTAAAAACTTATTTATCATTAATAGCTTTTATACCAGGTAATTCTTTACCTTCTAAGTATTCTAATGATGCTCCTCCACCAGTAGAGATATGTGTGAAGTCATCTTCGAAACCTAATGAAATTGCTGCTGCAGCAGAGTCACCACCACCAATAATAGTAGTAGCGTCTTCCAATTTAGCAATAGACTCACATACACCGATTGTACCTTTAGCAAAATTACTAAATTCAAATACACCCATAGGTCCATTCCATACTACAGTATGTGCACCTTGTAATTCTTTATTAAATAATTCTACTGTTTTAGGCCCAATATCCATTGCTTCTTGATCTGAGGGGATTTCATTGATAGATACTTCAGTGATTTTTGCATCATTAGAAAATTCTTTAGCGATTTTACAATCTACAGGTAATACTATTTGATCGCCATTATTCTCTAACAAGTCTTTAGCAAAATCAATTTTATCTTCTTCCAATAATGAAAGACCTATTTCCTTACCTTGCGCTTTAATAAACGTATAAGCCATACCGCCACCGATTAAGATTTTATCTGCGATATTAACTAAATTTTTGATAACATTAATTTTATCTGAAACTTTAGCGCCACCTAAAATAGCAACTACCGGTTTTTGTGGATCATTCACTACGCCACCAATAAATTTAATTTCTTTTTCCATTAAATAACCGGCTGCTGTTTCTAAATGAGTAGAAATACCTACATTTGACGCATGTTCACGATGCGCTGTACCGAATGCATCATTAACAAATACATCACCTAATGACGCCCAATATTTACCTAATTCAGGATCATTTTTAGACTCTTTTTTACCATCTAAATCTTCGAAACGTGTATTTTCAACTAATAAAACATCGCCTTCATTTAAGTTTTCAATTGCTGTTTCAAGTTTTTCGCCACGTGTTTCAGGAACGAATATAACTTCTTTACCTAATTGCTTAGATAAGTTTTCAGCAACAGGCTTAAGTGAAAGTCCTTCTTTATCACTTTCTTCTTTAACTTTACCTAAGTGAGAGAATAAAACTAATTTACCACCTTGTTCAATAATGTATTTGATTGTTGGTAATGCTTGAACAATTCTGTTGTCATTAGTGATTTCACCATCTTTAATTGGAACGTTAAAATCAGCGCGCTCAAGAACAACTTTACCTTTTAAATCTAAGTCTGAAACGATTTTTTTAGCCATTATCTATTTCCTCCTTCGTATAGGAAAACTTTATATAAAAATAAGCGGAGAAGCGTATGTGCTCCCCGCTTACTCATAAGCTTATATATCTAATTAAACAGTACAGAGCACTAGTCAAATTATGAACGTATAGAAGAGCTTTACACTCTTCACGCTATAACTTTAAATAACGTGCTTATCCGTTAAGCTTCAATTATTTAGAAAGTTCAGCTAAGTGAGCTAATGTACGTACTAATTGAGCAGTGTAAGACATTTCATTGTCGTACCAAGCTGCAACTTTAACTAATTGACGATCTCCAACAGTCATAACACGAGTTTGAGTCGCATCGAATAATGAACCGTAAGTCATACCAACGATATCAGAAGATACGATTTCGTCTTCAGTGTAACCGAATGATTCGTCTGAAGCTTGTTTCATAGCACTGTTAACTTGGTCAACAGTTACATCTTGTTTGTCTAATACTACAGTTAATTCAGTTAAAGAACCAGTAGCAACTGGAACACGTTGTGCTCCACCGTCTAATTTACCATCGATTTCTGGAATAACTTTACCGATAGCTTTAGCAGCACCTGTTGAGTTAGGGATAATATTTTCTGCTGCTGCACGTGCACGACGTTTGTCACCTTTTCTGTGAGGTGCGTCTTGTGTATTTTGGTCACCAGTGTAAGCGTGAATTGTAGTCATGAAACCTTCAACTAAACCGAATTCATCACTTAAAACTTTTGCAACTGGTGCTAATGAGTTAGTAGTACAAGAAGCACCTGAAACAACTGTTTCTGAACCGTCTAATGTGTCATGGTTAGTGTTGAATACGATTGTTTTTACATCACCTTTAGCTGGAGCTGAGATTAATACTTTTTTAGCACCTGCATCGATGTGAGCTTGTGCTTTTTCTTTATCAGTATAGAAACCAGTACATTCTAATACTACGTCGATATCTAAATCGCCCCATGGTAATTTACCAGCATCTGGTTCATCGAATGATTTAATTTCTTTACCGTTCACACGGAATCCACCTTCGATAACTTCAACTTCTCCAGTGAAACGACCTTGCATAGTATCGTATTTTAATAAATGAGCTAACATATCGTCATCTGTTAAGTCGTTAACTGCAACTACTTCAAGACCTTCTACATCTTGAATTCTTCTGAATGCTAAACGACCAATTCTACCAAAACCATTAATTGCTACTTTAATTGCCATTATAATGGCCTCCTTTAAAATGATATTTAAAAAGTATTAAACTTTTTATTACTATTGTAAAATGACTTTTGCTGCGGCTTCATCTGTAATCAATACAGTGTTTTCCGGTGCAATTGAAAGATAAGCTTTAATAGCTTCTCCTTTTGATTGTCCACCAGCAACCGCAAAAATAAACTCTTTGTTCTCAAGATTCTCTAGTTGAAGGCCAATCGTTTTGACCTTATGAACTATTTGACCCTGAGCGTCAAAATAATATCCAAAAGCTTCTCCAACGGCTTGATGATGTTGAAGGTTATCAATCACATCTTGAGATGATTGACGTCGATGCGCCATCTTCAGCGCATCACCAATGCCGTGTATTGTAATATTAGCTTGCTTGATTTTATCCAGTGTATGCATGACAGAAGGTTCCAACATTAACGTATCGTATGTGGACTCACTCACGTTGTCTGGGACATAGAGTGTTGTGTAATAACCACCAGCTTGTTGGGCCATACTCGAAGCGATTGTATTCGCTTGATAAACGACATTTTCTCCAAGTCCACCTCTAGCTGGAACAAAGAATACGTTAAAAGGTAATAAATGTATCGACTCACTCACGCACGCCATTGTTGAACCACCAGTTACAGATACAATAGCATCTTCATAAAGTATACCTTCTAAAAGTTGCCCAGCCTGTTGACCCATTTCACGTTTTACAGTTCGGTTAGAATCGGAATCTCCTGGAATGACATGTACATCTTTAATATGAAATTTATCTTTGATAGCTCTAGCCAATTTATGGTCATCGCTATAAACGTTAAAGTATTCACCTAGTTGTGCTAATACTTCAGTACCTTCATTAGTAATTTCCATTCCCGTAGGCTTGACACGAATTAATTCTTGCTTCTTTAACATATCTGTTTCCGACCGTAATACTCTCTCAGTCATATCCATATGTTCACTTAGACTTCGTCTTCCTACAGGTTGATTTTGAGAGATAGTAGATAAAATATAAAAGCGTCTATACATCTTATCAATAAGATCAGGTATAAGCTTTTGTTGAACTTTAATTAAGTCTTTCACTACTACCTTCCTCCTTATATCTTTGTAACAAAGGTACCTGAGAGGCAATCATAACTAAGCTTTGACTTTTTAAGTCCCGCCTGGGACAAAATCTAACCTCTTTACACTTGCAATACTACTATTACGTATTATAAATTGCAAGTGAATTCACTCATTTTCTAAGTTAAATTATAAAAGTTTGCAGG
Organism: Staphylococcus sp. HMSC077D08; assembly: GCF_001837945.1. Classification (NCBI taxonomy): domain Bacteria; kingdom Bacillati; phylum Bacillota; class Bacilli; order Caryophanales; family Staphylococcaceae; genus Staphylococcus; species Staphylococcus sp. HMSC077D08. The sequence continues at coordinate 21,064 of NZ_KV834758.1, forward strand.
AAAACGATTACAAACAAAGTATAGGCCTCATTCTTGTATAGTAATTTAATTAATCTTCGCTGTTTAAATTACTCTACCCAAATTAAATTTTATTCATACATTTGTTTTATTTAGTTGTTATGATTAACTATAATTTAAATATGAATAAAACTAGAGTGAGGTAAAACAATGTCGAATTATAATCATTCTGACGAAAAAATCGAAGTTATAGATCCGAGTGATGATAGATATAAAAGAGATGATTATTTTAATAAAAATTCATCTCAAAATAATCAAAATTTAAAAACTTTTAATCAAACTTATTCTTATAGTTGCACTCATTCAGGATGCGGCTGTATGTTAGGCTGTTTAACTATTTCACTTATTTCATTCTTACTTTCATTACTAATTTTTTGGATTATATAAATATAAAAAGGGTGGGACTGAATTCATTTTGAATTCGAAGTCCCACCCACTGGGTTAACTCGAGTTAATAAAGATTAAAATGAACAAATCATGACTTACTGAAGTGACCTTAAACCTGTTTTTAGGAATAGTCACAAGATGAACTTTACAGAAATTTTTATGTTCTTTCTTATTAATCCTTTTTTGAGCTTTGAGAATTTTGATTGTTATTATTTTGTTTTTGTGTATTTTGTCCTGAACTAGCATTTTGATTGCCACTATTTCCATTGTTTTGTGGTCTGGTTGACTGTGTTTGATTTGATTTATTTTGGGTGCTTTGACGATTTGCTGATGACTGGTTAGATTTATTTTGTTGTGGCTTTTGTTGTGTTGGCGATTGATCTTTTTGACTTGGGCTTTCTTTAGAATTTGAACTGTCTTGTCTAGATTTTTTTCTTTCGTCAGTTTTTGGCTCTTTTGCTCTCTTTTCTCCTGTTTGTGGATTTTGTTTCACCGGAGTTTGAGTCGTAGGTCTTTGTGGCGTTTGAACAGTTTGCTGCGTTTGTTGAGTTTGAGGAACTTGTTGCGTTTGTTGTGTATTATTCTTTTTTTCTTCCTCCGATTTTTTGTCTTTTTTTTCCTTTTTATCTTTATCGTCTTTTTTCTTTTCTTGCTGTGTTGTTTTATCATTGAGTCGTTCGTTGCCTTTTTTTGAACTATCGACAAATGAGTAAATACCAAATGCTAAACCTATTAATAATAGCAAAACTACAATCGCACTAATAAATTTGGAGATACCGCTCATCTTGTTTACCTCTCTTTCATTCTTAAACACGAATTTATCTTAAAAACAATACTATTGAATCATTGTAAAAAATCAAATCTCAACTATTTTCAATAATTAAAAGTAGTATTTCCCTAAAATTATTTTTAACAGATCCTTTGGGAATAATTAAATAACAAAGTTCAATGAGATTATATAACAGTGATATTTGAGTTTAATCAATCAATACAACTTTATATTTAATTATCTCATACATGATAACATCATACTGATTGATTAACATCATTTTTAAATAACTTAATCAAATCTTAACACGAGAGTTCTTAGATTTACCTATTACATTTACCTGTGCAAAATGATTCACAACATCTTTTAAAAAAGTTTAAAATAAATAATGATATAAAATGAAACTATTTCACAAGTATAAAAAGTAGAATTAGTTTTAACTTCTTTTTTACTGGTTTATAATTATTTAAAAAAACTTTTATAGTTAGAACATAGATACTTTATTTTATTACCAATTTAACCTTTTATTTTACGGAATAAACAATGTTAAAAATTAATCTTTTATAAAGTATTTACTATTAAAAGGGGTATATGTATTTTAGAATAGAAAAAAGGATCCATACGTTGCTCGCACGGATCCACTACTAAAGGGAGTCAAAATTTACCTTCGTTAGTTTATTATGGGGTATACTCATACTAATTAAGAGATGTTTAATTAATTATCGAAGGTACAATTTTATTATAACTAATCTGTTTTTATTTTAAATGCATATTAAAAAAAGTCTTTGACATCTTATTGGCTAAAAAATGTATAAAATATGAATAATAATAATAACTATCAATAAGATGACAGCTTTTTATTTTCAGACGAGGTGAAACTATGAAACGCTATTTAATCACTGGTGGAACTGGCATGGTCGGTTCACACTTAGTCAATGAAATTAAACAAACCGATGCACATATTACAATTTTAACCAGACAGGATAAAACTTCTAATCATCCCAAAATCACGTATATCAACTGGTCAAAAGAGGGATGGCAACATCAAGTACCAGACATAGATATTGTTATTAATTTAGCTGGTGCAACGTTGAATAAACGTTGGACACCTTCCCACAAACAAGCGATGATGCTTAGTCGTATTCAATCAACGCAAACACTATTTGAACTTTTTGAAACACGTGAACACAAACCAGAAGTTTTATTTAACGCAAGTGCAATGGGCTACTACCCTCCAGATTTATTTACAAGTTATACCGAGTTATATCAAACACTTCCATTTGATTTCTTATCAGAAATTGTATACCAATGGGAACGTTTTGCGAATAAATTTAAGCAATTCGGTACACGTGTCGTTTTAGGTCGATTCGGCCTTATTCTATCAGACGATGGTGGCGCTCTTGAAATGATGGAACTTCCGTATCATTTATATGTTGGGGGAAAACTCGGCTCTGGAAGACAATGGTACTCGTGGATTCATATCGATGACTTAATTAGAGGTATTTTATTTACTATCAATCATGATAACGCTGAAGGTCCATTTAATTTAACTGCACCTATTCCTGAAAGACAAAATTTATTTGGTTATACTTTAGCACGTGCGATGCATAAACCACATGAAACGTGGACACCTAAATTGATACTCCGTACAGTGTTAGGTCAGATGTCTACTGTCATATTAGATACACAAAAAGTACTTCCAAATAAATTACATGCACTAGGTTTTGAGTTTAAGTATAATAATTTAAGAAATGCTTTAGATGATTTAATTAAAGCTTAAGAATTACATCGTAAGAAGAAGGGGTATAAAATGAAAGATACTCAATTAACATATATATTATTAATCATTGCGAGTGTTTTATTAATTGCAAATGGTATATTTGCATTTGAACGTACGTTATCAATGATATTAATGTCAATATTATTTATATTAGTTGGAATCATTTTATTATCAACAACATTGAATACCATGTATCAATCATCAAAACACTCTAAACGTTAAATTTCATCGGTTTAAAGAAAATAATCATTTCATTCTAAATTTACATTCATATATTATTTAAAATAAAAACCCTAGTAGACAAATGATAAAATATACATTTTCGTCTACTAGGGTTTTGTGTATTAATCAATAATAATGAAACGTTTATTTTATTATTTTTCTGGCTCCATTACTTCATCAATTAATCCATATTCTTTAGCTTCTGCAGCTGTTAAGAAGTTGTCGCGATCAGTATCTTGTTGAATTTTTTCAATAGATTGACCTGTACGTTCTGATAAAATACGATTTAATTTTTCACGTGTTTTTAAAATATGATTTGCTGCAATCTCAATTTCAGTTGCTTGTCCTTGTGCACCACCTAAAGGTTGGTGAATCATAACTTCAGCATTAGGTAGTGCAAATCGTTTACCTTTTGCACCTGCTGCTAACAAGAATGAACCCATAGACGCTGCCATACCAATACAGATTGTTTGTACGTCTGGTTTGATATGCTGGATAGTATCATAAATAGCAAATCCAGCAGTTACACTGCCACCTGGTGAATTAATATATAAATAAATATCCTTTTCAGAATCTTGCGCTTGCAAGAATAATAATTGTGACACAATAGAGTTAGCTACGTTATCATCAATTTGAGAACCTAGCATGATAATACGGTCTTTCAATAAACGTGAATATATATCATACGCACGTTCACCGCGGTTAGTTGTTTCAATAACTGTAGGAATTAAATTCATTTATTTTTCCTCCTTATAATAACTGTTAAAATTATTTTACCTTAAAAGTCAAAAATGGTCAAAGATTAAGCTTATTAATCAAAAATTCAATTTGACGCTTAACCTTTTCATTTGTAAACTAGAATTATCGTTTTTATTGTACCGTCCTTATTGAACGACGTACAGAAATGTGATTATTTCACTATTTACCCCTCGTAGTGTAATGGATAACACATAAGATTCCGGTTCTTAAAATAGAGGTTCGATTCCTCTCGAGGGGGTTGCTTAATAATGTTGAGATTTTAATGTCTGAGATTATTTGTAATCTCAGTCTTAAAATCTCATTTTTTATAATTCAATTTGTTCACCATTTCTTATTTTATCCGCTAATTCATTCAACTTTCTTAAACGGTGATTCATACCTGATTTAGATATAGGCCCTGTAGAAACCATCTCACCCAATTCTTTTAAAGATATTTCTTGATGTTCTACTCTGAGCTTCGCTACTTCTCTCAAACGATCAGGTAAATTTTCAAGCCCAATCTCTTCATCAATTAATTGTATACTTTCTACCTGTTTCATTGCTGCGCTAACAGTTTTATTAAGATTTGCTGTTTCACAATTTACGAGACGGTTAACCGAATTACGCATATCACGGACAATTCTTACATCTTCAAACTTTAGTAATGCTTGATAGCCACCTATCAAACTAAGAAAGTCGGAAATTTTTTCAGCTTCTTTAAGATACGCAATACTCCCTTTTTTACGTTCTAAATGTTTCGCATTGAGTTCATAACTATTCATCAATTTAGTAAGACCTTCGGAATGATCTTCATATTGTGAAAAAATTTCGAGATGATATGAAGACGTTTCAGGGTTATTTACAGAACCACCTGCTAAGAAAGCCCCTCTTAAATAACTTCTTTTCATTTCATCATCTTTGATCATATCCGGATCAATATCGTGAGTAAAAACTCCCTCTTTTAAAATACCTAAATCATTTAGTATTTCTTTCGCTAACATCTTTGTTCGACATATATAAATATTGTTTTTTTTCAATTTCATCTTTTTTCTAACTAAAATTTCAACTTCAACATTAAATATACGTTTGATAAGAGAATATATTCGACGAGCTGTTGTTGCATTTTCTGTCTGTACATTAATTACAAACTGTTGATTTGATAGACTAAGTGCGCCATTCATGCGAATTAATGCACTGAGCTCTGCTTTAGCATTCGATTCGTCAACTTCTATGCGTGTTAGTTCATTTTTCATATCTGATGCAAAGCTCATTGAACACTCATCCTTCCTAATCCTTTTTTTCTATTCTTGTTTATAGTATCGCCAATGAGGTGTAAAGTTATTTTCTAATTCTAAACACACACTTAAGTTATCATATCATAAACTACGATTTCGCTTATAATTATTTCTTTTTATCACTAGGAGTAAAGCGAATTGTACTTGTTAAATCTAAGGCAAGTTCATAAATCATTTTTGATAATACTTTTGTGTTATGTCTGACATAGTGTTCATTAGATATTTCAACTAAATTAGACGCCGTTAAAACTCTAATTCCACTATCTTTTAATTGTTCTTTATGTACTGCTACTGGTTTTGAATTCTTTTCTTCATATCGTTGTAAAACATCTTTACTATAGGATTCAGAGCTACATATGACAAAATCAATAAATGGTTCACCAACTTGTCGAGAAAGTGCATCAATATGCTCTTTAACATCATAATTATCTGTCTCGCCTGGTTGTGTCATAACATTAGATACATAAAGTTTTGGGGCAGAGGTACGTAATAATGCTTCTGAAATGCCTTTGACACATAAATTTGATATAACACTTGTATATAATGAACCTGGTCCTAAGACGATTAAATCTGCTTGTTCTAAAGCTTCTACCGCTTCATTCATTGGTTCAACATCACTTGGCTCTAAAAACACACGATTTATTTTTTTATGTGTTTTAGGTATATTGGTTTCTCCATGTACAATTTCACCGTCTTCCATCACCGCGTTGAGTTGCACACTTGTGTTTGTTGAAGGGATGACTTGGCCTTTAATATTTAAAACTTTACTTAATTCTTTAATAGCGTGCCCAAAGTCATTGGTAATGTTAGTCATTCCAGCAATAACTAAATTACCTAATGAATGTCCATCTACTTGATTTTCACCAAAACGGTACTGGAACAATTGAGTTAATATCGATTCCGAGTCACTTAAAGCAGCAATGACATTACGAATATCACCAGGCGCTGGAATATCCATGACATCTCTAATTTTCCCCGTGCTCCCACCATTGTCCGCTACAGTAACAATGGCAGTAATGTCTATTGGAAATTCTCTAAGGCCTCTAGCAAGGACAGAAAGTCCAGTGCCACCACCAATAAGTACTACGTTCATTTGTTTCATTATCTCTCTCCACTTTCAATATGCGCATCTCTATGATGCACATAAACATTATATTCAAAAATCTCGTTAAGATATTCAGCTAAACGTTTAGCTAATGCGACTGATCGATGTTGTCCACCCGTACAACCTATAGCAATAACCAATTGCGATTTACCTTCTTTTTTGTATCCAGGAATCATATATTTTAGTAAATCCGTTAATTTATCAAAAAATATTTGGGTTTCTTTCCACTTCATAACGTAATTGTACACTGGCTCATCTAAACCAGTAAATGGACGCAATTCCTCTACATAGTATGGATTAGGTAGAAATCTGACATCAAAAACTAAATCAGCATCCATTTGTATACCATGCTTGAAACCAAAACTTGTCACGTTGATAGTAAATGTTTCAAAGTTTTCATCTAAATAAAACTTTGAAATGCGTTGCTTTAATTCTTTAGGTTTTAATTTTGTTGTATCAATCACGTAATTAGCGATACTTCGGATTTCTGATAGGTGTTCACGTTCCTCATTTATTGCATCTATTAATGATCTTTGTCCTTTTTCATTTAGTGGGTGCGCTCTTCTTGATTCTTTATAACGCGAAATAATTTTTTCAGTTTTAGCTTCCAAAAACATAACATCTAAAATCACGTCATTGCGACTTTTAATAATATCAATTTCTTTAACTAGAGATTTAAATAATTCCTTACCTCTTAAATCTATTGCAATTGCTACTTTTTGCAATGAAGAATTTCCTTGAGCCATCAATTCTACAAATTTAGGTAACAGTACAGGTGGTAAATTATCTACACAGAAAAAACCCATATCTTCGAGACTTTGAATCACCAATGATTTACCCGCTCCAGACATACCTGTAACAACTAACAATTCACTTTTACCCATTTCTTTTTCGTTGCTTGCCATTTTCTTAAGTCACCACCAATTATAATCTTCAATCAATATCATTATATTAAATTCATCTTATCACACTCAAATATGCAAAGTAACATACTTATATTGTAATTAAAAAAGCTAGAATCATTGATGACGATACTTTGACGCAAACAATGTTCTAGCTATGTGTAAAATGAGTTAAATTTTAATTATCTTTTAATTCTGTAATATAGTCAGCTGCACTTTGCGCCGCAATACTACCGTCTCCTGTAGCAGTAACAATTTGACGTAATCCTTTATCACGAACATCACCTGCAGCAAAAATACCTCGTACTTTAGTACTCATGTCATCTTGTGTGACAATGTATCCTGCGTCATTTGTAATACCAAGATTTTTAAATGGCGCTGTGAGTGGTTTCATTCCAATATAAATGAATACACCATCGGCATCATAAGTCTGTTCAGCACCATCTTTAGTTGATTCAAGTGTAACTGAACCAACTTTACCATCTTTTTCATTAATTGTTTTAAGTGTATGACTCCAAATAAAGTCAACCTTATCATTTTTGAAGGCACGTTCTTGCAAGATGTTTTGTGCACGTAATTCATCTCTACGATGAACAATCGTTACTTTATCTGCAAATTTAGTTAAGAAAGTTCCTTCTTCTACCGCTGAATCTCCACCGCCAATTACGAAAAGACGTTTATTTTTAAAGAATGCTCCATCACAAACCGCACAATAACTTACTCCACGTCCTCCTAATTCTTGTTCACCAGGAACGCCAATCTTTTTATACTCTGCTCCAGTTGAGATAATAACTGCATGAGCTGTTACTTCTTTATTCCCTAAATTGATAACTTTATAGTCACCTTTATCTTCAACAGATTTAATATCGCCATATTGGTATTCCGCACCAAATTTTTTTGCATGTTCAAACATTTTCGTAGATAAATCAGGGCCTGTGATCATCTCAAATCCTGGAAAATTCTCTACTTCTTCAGTGTTTGCCATTTGACCGCCTGGCATACCGCGTTCAATCATGACAGTTTTTAAATTGGCACGTGATGAATATACTGCTGCTGTCATGCCGGCAGGACCTGCACCGATTATTGCTACGTCAAAATCTACTTCAGTCATTTTAAATGCCTCCTACTTATTAATCATTATGCGCATTATATATCATACTTTTCATTTCATAAATTTATATGCTCAATATAAATTCAATTGTTTTATTCAGTTTGTATCTAGAAACATCAAAATCGTCCATCAATTGTCTCTTAGTGAATGGTTGGCTAGAACGACGATATGATAGGTAAACAAATGCAGCGACATATCTATCGACATCTACTAAATCTACATTTTCAGCTATAATCATTTCTGCTTGATTAATCCAATCTGTAAATAAAGACGTGTTATATTTGAATTGCTTAAAATTATACAACCTTTGCATACCTCTGTGTATAAAATCTAATTTATTGAGTGTGAGGCCTTGTACCAAATATGTGAGATAAAGTTTCTCATAGTCATTCATTGATTCAAGAATTGACCAAATATCTTCAGTCATTAGTATTTCTTTTCCATTTAATTGATGAAGTAAAAAAATACCGTAAAGTCGATAATGATTATTATCATCTAGTAATAATGGTAACACTCGTGATTCAAATACCGTTTTACTTTCCTCAATTACCCAAGGTGCATAACCTACATCAACTTTAGAAATTTGAGTGAGCTTGTTCCACATCTCAATACTTTCGTCTTTATTTCCTAGGTAATAAAAATTGAAGCTCAATGCATTATACAGTTGAATAGAGACAAATTTACCTTTTTTATAAAGTGGATAAAGTAAATTCTGAGAAGCACGATACTGTTTTAAATAACTCAATACAATTCCTAATTTAAAGGTTTCATCGTCATTTAGTGGTACTACTTTATTAAGTATTTTAAGATATTTTTGATATTTTTCTGTTTCCTTTTTATTATAAAGTAATAATGTGTAGTGACAAAGTGCATGCACATCTGAATTATCTTCCTTTAAAAGTTCTTCAAACATTGCTTTGGCACTATCATACTCACCTAGATACAAATAACACATTGCAAGTAAATTCCTAATCACCCTATGCTGTTGAATCTCGTAAGATTGATTCAAAATAAATGCTCGGGCTTCTTCTAACCTACCTTGTGAAAAGAGAAATTGAAATAAAAGTTGTGTTGAAAACAATTGTGCTTCTAATTCAATTTTTTGTTCACTTGTATACGTGACTTCGAATGTTTTTTCAAGCATTTCTCTAAAATCTTTATCATCTGACAATATTACATAATTAATACCAAACAAGAATGCCTTGTTTGGCTCGTTTAATTCTATATTTAATTGACTTAGTTCATAGAAGCTTTCTTCTACATGAAAGTCTTTAACAATATTCTCATAAAAAAGATGTTCTGCTTTTTTGCCGATATTTAATTTAACTAAACATTGCGCATAGTGTTGTTGAATATCAAAATCCTCTGGTGACAACTCAAGCACTTTTTCATAATATTCTGCCGCTTTCTTGTAGTTCTGTTGTTGCCACTTTTGGGTAGCCATTTTTCGGTAAAAAGCCTCATCAAAAATCATTGGAATGATGTTATTTTCTTTTTGTGCCATTCGTTGTCACCTCCTGAATCTAATTGTATTTGCATAGGGTTACCAAATGCAAAACTGTAATCGGGAACATCTTTAGACACAACCGTACCCGCACCAATTTTAACATGCTTTCCTATAGTTATTCCTGGCAATATTGTCGTATTTGCACCTATTAAAGTGTAATCGCCTATAATGACTTTCCCCACTCTCCACTCATCAACAAGTACTTCGTGAGTTAATATTGTTGTATTATAACCAATGACTGTATTCTTGCCAACCGAAATGTATTCTGGATAAAACAAATCAGGCAACACTTTATATGCAAATGAAGTATGATTCCCGACATCCATTTTTAAAAGCTTTTTATATATTTTATTTTTAAGTTTCATACTAGGAATAAATCTTGCAATTTCTATAATCAACGTTTGCTTTAGCACTTTTATGAATTTAATTTTTCTATATATATGCCATAAAGGATTCACTTGATGATATTTTTCTTTACTTAATCTTCTCAAAATAATCACTTAGCCTTTTTAATCGGCCATGTTAATGGTCCTGAATTTTTATATTTTATTGGTTGATATTTAACTCTTCTATAAATTACGAATATCACACTAATCATAATAAGCACGACAGAAACAAGTTGCGCTACACGTATATGACTCGTAAGCATCAAACTATCGGTTCTCATAGCCTCAACGAAGAAGCGTCCTACAGAATACCAAATAAGATAACCAAAGAATGTCTCTCCAAGTTTTAGACGTTTCCTTAAAGTAATTAAAATGACAAAACCTATCACGTCCCAAATTGACTCATATAGAAATGTCGGGTGATAATATTGACCTTCAATATACATATTTCTAATAATAAAGTCTGGCAAATGTAAATGTTCTAGAAAAGCTCTAGATACTGGTCCTCCATGCGCTTCATGATTCATAAAGTTTCCCCAGCGTCCTATCCCTTGAGCTAAAATAATACTTGGTGCCACAATATCTCCTATTTGAAATGGATGTAGATTTTTGATTTTACAAACAATAATCCCCGTGATAAGTCCACCAATTAAGCCGCCATGTATGGCTATACCACCATGCCAAATTTTTGGTATCTCACTCAAGTGATTCATGTAATATGGCCATTGAAATGTAACAAAATATATTCTCGCAACTATGAATCCAACAATCGCGCTATAAAATATAATATCGATTAAAGTGTCTTTATGTAATCCAACCTGTTTCAATGCTGCTTGTGCAATGAAGTATCCAAGTAAGATACCACAAGCAATAATAATTCCATACCATCGAACTTGGATTGGTCCCAAGCTAAAGGCAACAGGATCGATATATCCTAATGTAATATTCATGTGTGTTACTCCTCACTTTTATGACTATTTCGAACGATTTCTTCATTAAGTCTCTCATTAAATTCAACTGCTGTATTAATACCCATGATATTAAGACGATAATTCATAGCCGCTACTTCAATAATTACTGCTACATTGCGCCCTGGTCTAACTGGTATCGTTTTTTTAGTGATTTCCGTATCAAGAATTTTCAATGTTTCTTCATTAAGACCTACACGATCGTATAACTTATTCTTATTCCAATTTTCTAAATTAATGTTTAATCGAATTTGTTTTTCAGTTAATATTGATCCTGCTCCAAACAAAGTCATAACATTAATGATACCGAGACCACGAATCTCTAGCAAATGTTCGATAAGTTTAGGAGGTTTGCCTACAAGTTCATCCTTAGTAATTTCTTTGATTTCTACATTATCATCAGCCACTAATCTATGACCACGTTTGACTAATTCTAATGCAGTTTCACTTTTTCCAATGCCAGAATCTCCTGTAATTAGTACACCTACTCCGTAAACATCAACAAGTACACCGTGCAAAGAAGTGGTTTTCGCGAGTTCATGTTCGAGAAATGTCGTTAACCTACTCATTAAGCTCGTTGTGGCATCTTTCGCAACAATAATTGGTGTATGCGTTTCTTGAGATGCACGTATGAGTTCTTCTGGTGGTTCTAACCCACGTGTAACAATAATCGCTGGAGTTTCAGGTCGGCATAACTTTCTCATTCTTCCTTTTTTCTCTTCATCTGGAAGTAAATTATAAAATGATAACTCCGTTGTCCCTAATAATTGAATACGGTCTGAAGCATAATGTGAAAAATATCCAGCCATTTCTAAACCTGGACGTGAAATATCTGTGTTTTTAATTGGTCTATCTAAACCTTCTTCACCAGTAAGTAATTCTAAATTTAACGTATTAACTAATCTATCTGTTGTTAACATGCATTCACCTCAAATTTCATAAGCCATTCGTATCTTCCTTTTCTATTATCATATCAAAAATCAACTCATGTTTTATATTAAAATGATGATTTAAAATTTTAAAAGTTTCTTAAATCATTACTGTTTTGAGACAAACTAGATTTTTTCCATTATACAATTGAGTAGTTGATTGATTGAGTTAAAAAATATACCTTAAATAACAATCTAAATCGAAATTCAAATAACTATTTGATGATTTATGCTCAAATTAATGAAATTAATTTGATATATAAAGCTCTAAGATTCTTTGTGTAAAAGTCATCTTAGAGCTTTTTAAGTTAATCTATCATTTTATTACTAGTCATACATCTTACTATTCAACTCTGTCTCTCTCTAATACTGGTTTTAAGTATTGACCAGTGTAAGATTCTTTATTTTGAGCGATTTCTTCAGGTGTACCAGTTGCGATGATTGTTCCTCCACCTTCACCACCTTCTGGACCTAAATCAATAATATGATCTGCCGTTTTAATAACATCAAGATTGTGTTCGATAATAACGACCGTATCACCATTTTCCACTATACGATTCAATACCTTTAATAAACGACTTATATCATCAACATGTAATCCTGTAGTTGGTTCATCAAGAATATAAATAGAACGCCCCGTTGAACGCTTGTGCAATTCTGATGCGAGTTTTACACGTTGCGCTTCACCACCAGATAATGTAGTAGCTTGTTGACCTAAAGTAATGTACCCCAACCCAACATCTACAAGTGTTTGTAATTTACGCTTAATCTTAGGGATATTTTCAAAGAAATGCGTAGCTTCTTCAACAGTCATTTCTAACACATCCGCAATATTTTTTCCTTTGTATGTTACCTCTAGAGTCTCACGATTATAGCGTTTACCATCACACACTTCACAAGGTACATAGACATCTGGTAAAAAATGCATTTCAATTTTTATAATTCCATCACCTTTACAAGCTTCACATCGTCCACCTTTGACATTAAAACTAAATCTACCTTTTTGATAACCTCGTATTTTGGCTTCATTCGTTTGTGAAAAGACATCTCTTATGTCATCAAAGACACCCGTGTATGTGGCTGGGTTAGAACGTGGTGTTCTACCTATTGGCGATTGATCAATATCAATGATTTTATCTAATTGATCGATTCCTTTGATTTCATCAAAATTCCCAGGTTTCACTTTAGATTTATTAATTTTTTGAGCTAATGCTTTATATAAAATTTCATTGACGAGTGAACTTTTACCAGAACCTGACACACCTGTAACTACAGTTAAGACGGATAGTGGGAAGTCTACATTTACATTTTTTAAATTATTACTTTTAGCACCTTTAATTTGAATCTTTCTATCGGTGATTTCGCGTCTGTATTCAGGGACTTCTATTCGTTTTTTTCCACTTAAATATTGACCCGTTAAGGACTTTTTATCTTTCATTACTTTATTAGGGGTGCCACTTGAGACAACCTCTCCACCGTGGTTACCGGCTCCCGGACCCACATCAACTAAATAATCAGCTGCTCTCATTGTATCATCATCATGTTCAACGACAATGAGTGTATTACCTAAATCACGCATTTCTTTTAAAGTATTAATTAATCTATCATTATCTCTTTGATGTAATCCAATTGAAGGTTCATCTAAAACATACAGTACTCCGGTTAATCGTGAACCAATTTGTGTTGCTAAACGAATACGTTGTGCTTCCCCTCCAGATAAAGTTCCGGATGAACGATCTAAGGTCAAATATTCCAAACCAACATTATTTAAAAATGATAATCTTGAAATAATCTCTTTTAAAATTTGATCTGCAATCGATTTATCTTGATCGCTTAATTTTAAGTTTTCGAAATAATAAAGTGCATTTTTAATTGAATATTCAACGACTTCACCTATATTATAGTCGCCTACATATACAGATAACGCTTCTTTGCTTAAACGTTTGCCATGACAAGTTTCACACGGTAACTCTGTCATGTATTTACTCATCATTTCGCGTGTATATTCAGAGGGAGATTCATGGTATCGACGGTCAATATTAGGTACCACACCTTCAAAAACCATTTTACGTTTACGAGTACCACCATTTCGTTGCGTAAATGTAAATTCAATTTCTTTTTCTCCAGAACCATTCATAAGTATGTTTTTTTGTCTATCAGTCAATTTTTTATATGGCTTATCCATATTAATTTTGTAGACTTCACATACACGTTTTAATAAAGTTGGATAAAAATCGGAACTTGTTGGTTCCCATGGTTCAATTGCGCCTTCATTTAAAGTTTTATTTTTATCTGGAATGACTAAATCTAGGTCTACTTTTAGTTTTTGACCTAAACCATCACAAGTTGGACACGCACCAAACGGACTATTGAAACTAAACATTCTAGGTTCTAATTCACCAATAGAGAAACCACAAATTGGACATGCGTGGTTCTCAGAGAATTTAAGTTCCTCTCCATCAATAACGTCAACTGTTAAATTACCTTCAGCAAGTTCAAGTGCTGTCTCAATAGAGTCCGCTAGACGCGTCTCAATGCCGTCTTTAACTACAAGTCTATCAACAACAACTTCAATTGTGTGATTTTTATTTTTATCCAATTGAGGCACTTCATTTACATCGACGATTTCATCATCAACACGTAAACGCACATATCCTTTCTTCCCTATATCTTCAATTAACTTTTCATGACTTCCTTTTCTATGTGAAATGACTGGTGCAAGTAATTGAATTTTTGTACGTTCTTCCAATTCTAAAATACGATCAACCATTTGTTGAACAGTTTGTGATTCAATTTCTATACCGTGATAAGGACAGTACGGTTTACCGACACGCGCATATAATAATCGAATATAATCATAGATTTCAGTCACAGTGGCAACGGTAGAACGTGGGTTTTTACTTGTCGTCTTCTGATCAATAGATATTGCCGGTGACAAACCTTCAATGGTATCTACATCAGGTTTGTCCATTTGTCCTAAAAATTGTCGTGCATATGCACTTAACGATTCCACATAACGTCGTTGACCTTCAGCATAAATAGTATCAAACGCTAACGAAGACTTACCTGAGCCTGAAAGTCCAGTCATGACAATCAACTTGTTTTTAGGTAATTCAATATCTACTCCTTTTAAATTATGTGCTCGCGCACCTTTTACTACAATTGACGGTCCTTTCATTTAATCGTCACCCTTCTGCTTTTAATTCAAATAACATATCTCTTAACTCTGTAGCTTTTTCGAAATCTAAATCTTTGGCTGCTTTTTTCATTTCTTTTTCTATATTTTCTATTGTTTTTTGACGTTCTTTCTTTGTCATTTTCTTAGGTAATTCAGTTTGTTGTTGTTGATTTGTTTCATCGCTCTCCACAGTAGCACTAATGACGTCGTGAATCTTTTTATTAATTGTTTTCGGCGTGATGCCATGTTCTTTGTTATGGGCAATTTGTATTTCTCTACGTCTTTGTGTTTCATCAATCGCATATTGCATGGAATCTGTAATTTTATCCGCATACATAATGACTTCTCCTTTGTCATTACGTGCTGCACGCCCAATAGTTTGAATAAGAGATCTATCAGAACGTAAGAAGCCTTCCTTATCCGCATCTAAAATTACAACCAAAGATACTTCAGGTATATCTATCCCCTCTCTCAGCAGATTGATCCCAACTATTGCGTCGTAAGTACCCATACGTAAATCTCGAATAATTTCTATTCGTTCTAATGTTTTAATTTCTGAGTGTAAATAATTAACTTTAATCCCGGCTTCTTTCATATATGTAGTTAAATCTTCACTCATTTTTTTAGTAAGTGTTGTCACAAGTACACGCTCATCTTTGTCAACGCGATCTTGGATTTCACTTAAAAGATCATCGATTTGATTCTCAGTTGGACGCACATCAATTTTAGGATCAAGTAAACCAGTAGGTCGTATAATTTGTTCAACCATTTCATCTGTATGTTCTAACTCATATGGGCCTGGTGTAGCTGAAACATAAACAAGTTGTTTTGTTTTTTCTTCAAATTCTTCAAATTTTAATGGTCGGTTATCCAACGCACTTGGCAAACGAAATCCATGGTCTATTAATACTTGTTTACGAGCTCTATCCCCATTGTACATACCACGAATTTGAGGTAACGTAACGTGTGACTCATCAATCATGACAAGCCAATCGTCTCCAAAATAATCAAGTAATGTATATGGTGTTGAACCCAATGGTCTTAAAGTTAAGTGAACAGAATAGTTTTCAATACCTGAACAAAAGCCCATTTCTCTCATCATTTCTAAATCATAGTTAGTACGTTGTTCTAACCTTTGTGCTTCTAATAATTTATTCTCATCACGTAATTCTTTTAGTCTCTCTTCTAATTCTTTTTCGATTCGTTGAATAGCTACTTTCATTTTCTCTTCACGAGTAACGAAGTGCGAAGCTGGGAAAATTGTAAAATGCTCACGTTCTCGAATTACTTCCCCAGTTAAATAGTTAACCTCTCTGATACGATCAATTTCATCACCAAAAAATTCTACGCGAATACACATTTCTTCTCTAGAAGCCGGGAATATTTCAACAACATCCCCACGCACTCTAAATGTACCACGTTGAAAATCTATGTCATTACGTGAGTATTGTACATCAACTAACTTTCTCAACAATTCGCTTCGTTCCATCTCCATACCAACACGTACACTAACAACCAAATTTTTATATTCTTCAGGATTACCTAAACCATAGATACAACTAACACTTGCAATAATAATGACATCATCACGTTCAAATAAAGAACTTGTAGCAGAATGTCGTAGTTGGTCAATTTCATCGTTAATGGAGGCGTCTTTTTCAATAAAGGTATCTGTTGAAGGCACATATGCTTCAGGTTGATAGTAGTCGTAATAACTAACGAAATATTCAACTCTATTTTCTGGGAAAAATTCTTTAAATTCACTATATAGTTGACCTGCTAATGTCTTGTTATGTGCAATAATAAGTGTAGGTTTACCAACCTCTTTAATTACGTTACTCATAGTAAAAGTTTTACCTGTCCCAGTTGCACCTAATAAGGTTTGATGACGTTTCCCTTCATTTACGCCATCCACAATTTTTTGTATCGCTTGTGGCTGATCACCTTGTGGCTCAAATTCAGACTTTAACTTAAATGGAACATGTTCTACCATTCCAAAATACGCCTCCTATTATTGTTATCATTTATAAAGATTTTACACATCTCGTATCAATTACTTTTTCATGAATATCATTTTCTATTTTAACAAATTCTAAAAGAACAATACAAACATTTGTTCGCTTGTGAAATTTAACATTTTTAATGCTTATTCTAAAACAAGAGCTCTAAGATGATTTCTAATGCAAGAAATTGTCTTAGAGCTTTATTTATCAGTAATGTATGCTGTGCGATGTTTTTTTTAAAGTACGATCAAATACATATTATATACACACTGTACTTTAAAATCTTTCGCTTTTATATTCACAATGTATCAATTATTATGTTATTGCCATTAAAATATTTACTATTTAATATTTAGTTATTAATGTTTACACCATGGATTACTTAATATTCAAAATAATATAAACATTAATTTAAAGTAAAAAATGAACAATAAATAATAATCCAACAATTTTTAAATTAAATCAGAATCACTATAATTACAGTTTAAAATAATAATAAATCAAAAAAACAAATACTTCAAAATTTTTGTTTGCATAAACACATCTTAAGAATCATTTTGGTTCTTATGAAATTCAAGTTGATCAATTATTAAATAACCAGCTAATAAACTTGTCACATCTATAAAAATAATCCATTCGTTGTGAAAGAATCCTTTATAAACTGATGCACCTATTATTATCAATGTGACTAATGTACCAATCCATTTACTTCTAGTCACCACACTAAACAGCACAACTAATATACAAGGAAAGAAGGCCGCACAAACATACCAAATCATTATCGTCACCCATTTCTTCTGCTTAGAATTGACATTGTTGTTTCACGTAATTCAGTTCGAGGAATAAAGTTTTCTGTGAGCATTTCAGGTATTACATTTTCAATAAAATCTTTTACAGATTCTAAGTGATCAAATTGTATAATAGTTTCTAAACTCATTTCATATATTTCAAAAAATAGTGGCTCAGGATTACGTTTTTGTATTTCTCCAAATGTTTCATACAATAAATCAATTTTATCAGCAACAGATAGAATTTGTCCTTCTAGAGAATCATCTTTACCTTCTTGTAAACGTTCACGATACACGTGCTGATATTGTGTTGGTATCTCCTCTTTGATAAACGTATCTACCATTTCTTCTTCAACTTGGGAGAATAAATGTTTTAATTCCTTACTTGCGTATTTTACCGGTGTTTTGATATCACCTGTAAACACTTCAGCAAAGTCGTGGTTGAGTGACTTTTCATAGAGACTCTTCCAATCGATTTTATTTCCATGATATTCTTCGACAGTAGCTAAATATTGCGCAATTTTAGTTACTTTAAAAGAATGAGCAGCAACATTATGTTCAAAATATTTAAATTTACCTGGTAATCTTATTAATTTTTCTAAATCTGATAGTCTTTTAAAATATTGATGCATTCCCATAATAAGACACCTCCTTAATATTAAAATTAGTCTATATTCTTATTGTTATTATATCAATCAATATTATTATTGAAAGTAAATTATCATGTAAATCATTTCTATTTTATTATAAAAGAAAAAGTAGAATAATGAATTCATTTTGAACTCACTATTCTACTCTAATACGTAACTTATGGATAAAACATGTTGATATATATGAAGAAGTTGTTCTACCAACATGATGTTCAATTTAATTGTCTAGAACGTTTATATAACATAAGAGACAGTTATACGCGAAATTCATTCACACCTTGAATATAAATAGTCATTTAGTGAATGTAATTATATGAATTAGGATTGCTAATAGTTCTGTAAGATTTTACGTTAACGCCACCATTCCAGTTCATTTCCGAAACAGTTACAGAACCATTAGAATTGATTGATTCAACAACGCCAACATGTCCATAAGCGCCAGCCCCATTTTGACCCGAACCACTTTGGAATACAGCACCAACCTCAGGTGTGTGATCTACATTAAAGCCAGCCTGATTAGCTGAATATGCCCAGTTACTAGCGTTGCCCCATAGACTTCCAATTGGTTTCCCTAGCTCAGCGCGACGATCGAATGCATAATAAGTACATTGACCAGTAGTGTATAAATTACCTGAGTTAGATACACTTCTTAGACCATTGTAGGCGTTTGGCACAGAGTATGTATCAGTTGATTCACTGTTATAATTATCATAAGTAGTGTTGGATGTATCAGTTGATACATTATTATATCCTACTGGAATATAGTTAGTTTCATAATTTACGAATGTGTTTGTGTTATTAAATTGTTCAAATGCAGTTTCAGATACTACAATTTCATCTCCTGGAAAAATAAGAGGTTCTATACCAGGATTTAAAGCATAAAGTTCTTCTAAAGTAAGATGATGTTCTAAAGCAATTTTATATAAACTATCTCCAGGTTTTACAGTGTAAATACCTAAGTTTGATTGATTTGTAATTACATCACTCGTTGCATATGAGTCTAGTTGCGACGTCTCAGATTCTTGTGCGTTAGCTGCAGTGTTAATTGCAATAAAAGCTGCAATCGAACTTAACGTTACAGTTAGCGTTTTTTTCATCTAGTTGTCATTCCTTTGCTAGTTGATTATTAATTCACAAATTTAATATAGCACAATCAAATGAGGCTAAGGGTATTGTTATATTGATGTAATATAATAGTTAAAAAGAGTGTTTTTACACCCGGAAATAATTATCTACTCTACTAGTTCCTAACCTTATGATGTACAGGTCAAATTTAAGTCATTCTCATCTGAGACTAAATTTACTTCGGTAACATTAGAAAATGCAGACTACATATAAAGTACATATAGCTTAAAAAATAAACTCCCTATTTTATCTGTTTTCTGTTTAATGAAAAATACGCATAATCATCGATAAATCAAATAATGATTATGCGTGTATCAATTATATGTCTTGTCGATCCATTTCTTTTCTTAAATAAGCTTCTATGAATGGGCCTATTTCTCCATCCATAACAGCGTCTACTTTACCAGTTTCTTCATTCGTACGATGATCTTTAACCATTGAATATGGATGAAAGACGTAAGAACGAATCTGACTTCCCCATCCAATGTCTTTTTGTTCGCCACGAATTTCAGCCATTTCTTGCTCTTGCTCTTCTAACTTTAATTGATAAAGTTTGGACTTCAACATTTTCATTGCAGCTTCTCTATTTTTTATTTGAGATCGTTCATTTTGGTTGTTGACTACAATACCTGTAGGGTGATGTGTAATTCTAATTGCAGACTCAGTTTTGTTAATATGTTGTCCACCAGCGCCTGAAGCTCTAAAAGTATCCACTGTAATATCATCTGGGTTAATCTCAATTTCAATTTCATCATTATTAAAATCAGGAATAACATCACATGATGCAAAAGAAGTATGTCGTCTACCAGATGAATCGAAAGGTGAAATTCTAACTAAACGATGAACACCCTTTTCTGCCTTTAAATATCCATAAGCATTATGCCCTTTTATAAGTAATGTAACACTTTTAACGCCTGCTTCATCTCCTGGAAGATAATCAACTGTTTCAACTTTAAAGCCATTTTGTTCACAGTAACGTTGATACATCCTAAGAAGCATACTTGCCCAATCTTGTGATTCTGTACCGCCAGCACCGGGATGAAGCTCTAATATAGCATTATTTGCATCATGTGGTCCGTCGAGGAGTAATTGTAACTCATATTGATCGATTTGTTCTTCAAATTGCTGAACTTCCTCTTCTAATTCTTTCTTCATATCCTCATCATATTCTTCTTGTAATAACTCTCTCGTCGCACTCATATCGTCGACAGCATTTGTCAGTTGATAATACCCATTTACTATAGACTTTAGTGCATTGTTCTTATCAATGATATCTTGTGCTTTAGTTTGATCATTCCAAAAATCAGGATCAGTCATCATTTCTTCATACTCTTGTATGTTGGTCTCTTTATTTTCTAAGTCAAAGAGACCCCCTAATTTGATTTAAGTGATTTTGATATTCTTCTAAATTTCGTTTAATCTCAGATAATTCCATTCATCTTCTCTCCTATTTAATCATACTATGTCATAATATTTATATCATACAGTATATGCCTATTTTTTAAAAATAAACGGCCATTTCATCTCTATATCATATTACTAAGCATTTAACTTACAAGCGATGTAAATAAAGACTGAGTCATTCATAATTAGATATGTCTCAGCCTTTAAATTTAAACTATTTTATTGATTACGCTTTTCCATGACAATTTTTATATTTTTTACCACTACCACATGGGCATGGATCATTTCTACCTACCTGATCACCTTTTACAATCGGTTGTGGCTTTGCTTTTTCTTTGCCATCTTCAGCAGTTACATGTTTTGCTTCACCAAAGCTTTTAGATTTTTCACGTTCTACATCATCTTCAAACTGAACCACTGATTTCAAGATATACTTACATGTATCTTCCTCGATATTTTGCATCATGATATCAAATAATTCATGACCTTCATTTTGATAATCACGAAGTGGGTTTTGTTGTGCATATGAACGTAAATGAATACCTTGACGCAATTGATCCATCGTATCAATATGATCAGTCCAATGTGTATCAATTGAACGTAATAAAATCATCCGCTCAAATTCACTCATTTGGTCTCCTAATGTTTCTTGTTGCTGTGCATACGCTTTTTCAATTTTAGACCACACAATTTCAAAAATATCTTCTGAATCTTTACCTTTAATTTCTGTATCTTGAAGATCTCCTTCTTGCAAGAACACATCATTAACGTAATTAATAAATGGCGTATAGTCCGGATTATCGTCTTCTTCATTAATAAAATGATTAATCGCACGTTGCAATGTAGAACGTAACATCGCGTTAACGACTTGAGAACTGTCTTCACTATCAATGATTTCATTACGCTCATTATAAATAATTTCACGTTGCTTACGTAAAACTTCATCATATTCTAGAATACGTTTACGCGCATCAAAGTTATTACCTTCTACTCGTTTTTGAGCTGATTCTACAGCACGAGATACCATTTTCGACTCGATTGGCGTCGAATCATCCATTCCTAAACGGTTCATCATTTTCTGTAAGCGTTCTGAACCAAAACGTACCATTAATTCATCTTGTAAAGATAGGTAAAAACGACTATCTCCTCTATCACCTTGGCGTCCTGAACGTCCACGTAATTGATCATCAATACGTCTTGATTCATGACGCTCAGTACCAATAACAGCAAGTCCACCTAACTCTTCAACACCATCACCAAGTTTAATATCTGTTCCACGTCCAGCCATATTTGTGGCAATTGTAACTGCACCTTTTTGCCCAGCATTTGAAACGATTTCAGCTTCTCGTTCATGATTTTTAGCGTTTAATACGTCATGTCTGACACCACGTTTTTTTAGTAAATTTGAAATATATTCAGAAGTCTCAACAGCAACAGTACCTAGTAAGACGGGTTGCCCTTTTTTATGTTTTTCTACAACATCTTCAACTACCGCATCAAACTTACCTTTTTGACTAATATAAATTAAATCTGAATTATCTTTACGTTGAACAGGTTTGTTAGTTGGAATTTGAGTAACTGTCATATTATAGATATTACGAAATTCTTCCTCTTCGGTTTTCGCTGTACCAGTCATCCCCGCTAACTTATTATACATTCTGAAATAGTTTTGGAAAGTAATGGATGCCATCGTTTTAGACTCATTTTGAATTGCTACGCCTTCTTTAGCTTCAATTGCTTGGTGTAAACCTTCAGAAAAACGACGTCCAGGCATTGTACGTCCAGTAAATTGGTCAACTATTAATACTTCACCGTCAACGACCATGTAATCAACGTCGCGTTGTAATGTAACATGAGCTCTTAAAGCTGTATTAATATGACTAATCACTTCCACATTTTGAACATCATAAAGATTATCTACCTTGAACATACGTTCAGCTTTATCTGCACCTTGTTCTGTAAGATGTACAGCTTTGGTTTTTTCGTCATAGTTATAATCATCTTCAGCTTTAAGCATTTTTGCAAAAACATTTGCTTGAGTATATAAAGAAGTAGATTTTTCCGCTTCACCAGAAATAATTAAAGGTGTTCTTGCTTCGTCGATCAATATGGAATCGACCTCATCAATAATTGCAAAATGTAGAGGACGCATTACTCTCTCTTCAGCATAGTTCACCATATTATCTCTAAGATAATCAAACCCAAGTTCATTATTCGTACTATAAGTGATATCTTGTGCGTAAGCCTCACGTTTTTCTTCAGTTGACTTACTATTTAAGTTCAAACCTACAGTTAAGCCAAGATAGTTATATAGTTCAGCCATTTCTTCACTTTGTGAACTTGATAAATATTCATTGACTGTAATAACATGTACACCTCTACCGGCTAAAGCATTCAAATACGTCGGCATGGTTGCAGTCAATGTTTTCCCTTCACCTGTTCTCATTTCCGCAATATCACCTTTATGTATAGCAATACCACCCATTACTTGTACTTTATAAGGAATCATATTAAATACTCTCTTTGACCCCTCACGTACAAGTGCATAAGCTTCAGGTAAAATTTTATCTAAATAATCATTTTGTTTTTTTACATCTTCAATTTCTGCTAACTCTTTTTGAAAAGATTTTGTTTTTTCACGTATTTCTTCATCGGTTAATATCGCAGTATCTTCCTCTAAAGCAAGTACTTTATCTGCTAACTTACCTAATCTTTTAATTTCTTTTTTATTGCCGTCAACAATTTTCGATAAAAATCCCATTGCACGCGTCGCTCCTTTAACTAAAAACTGTTTGGCTTACAACAATTTATCTTATCATTTATATCGCTAAATTTATACTTATATACTCATGAAGTAATGCGTGTTAACTCAATATTTCACAACACTTCACTTTGATTCAACTAGCAACAGCCTTATTTCTATAGACACTCATTTATATTGTAAAATGTCTATAGACACTTCAATTAACAACAATTTTATTTTAACACGTTGCAATCATTTTTTTCTCGCAATCAAACACGTTTTTAAAAAATAATGTAACGCAATACCTTTAACTAATATAGGAATTTAAAATCAAAGTTTAAATATAAATCGTCAAATCACACTAGCATATTTGTAAGCATACTGTCTATTAATTACTCATTTAGGTTATTAATTCAAAATTTAAGCAAACAAAATAAGCTGAGACACTTATTAAGAATACGAACTCCAAAGCTTGATTAATGTCATATCTACTTTGAAGTGAACATATCAAAACAATGCCCCAGCCTATGTTTATTAACTTCTATATTTGTAGTCAAGCAAACTAAGAATACATATGTGTATTGGTAACCCTGATTCTATTAATCATTATTACCTTATTCAATAAACTGATAAGAATTCTTAATTCAACTTTGGCAATATTATAGTCTATAATATACAAGTCAATTTATTCAGTTGTTTCAATCAGACCGTATTTGCCATCTTTTCGTCTATAAACAATGCTCGTACCATCAGTTTCTCTATCGGTAAAAATAAAGAAATCATGTCCCAATAAATTCATTTGCAATACTGCTTCCTCAGAATCCATTGGTTTTAAGCTGAATTGTTTAGAACGAATAATTTCAATATCATTTTCACTTTCTATATCATCTGCTTGATTGTTTGCTGTAGACTCTTGTACTTCAGCAACAAAGATATCTTGATCTCCACGATCTCTATGTTTACGATTTACACGAGTTTTGTATTTACGTACTTGTCTTTCCAATTTGTTAGTAATTAAATCAATACCTGCATATAAATCATCATGTCTTTCTTCAGCCCTAAGAGTGACATCTTTTAAAGGAATTGTAACTTCAATTTTAGTTGTAGAATTAGAATAAGTTTTAACTCTAACATGTGCTACAGCATTTGGCACATTGTTAAAATATCTTTCTAATTTACCTACTTTCTCCTCAATATAGTTGCGAATTGCATCTGTGATAGTGAGGTTATCTCCATGAATTTCAAATCTAATCATAGTAATCTCTCCTTAAACCTCTATATTGATACTTCTTACCTACATTTTACCATGTTTATGTTATCGTGCAAACGCAAACACTTTGAATTTTCTGACTTTTTTATCATATAATTTACACCCCGCGTGATGAATCGTTAACCCTGTTGTATAAATATCATCTATGAGTAGTATTACTTTCCCTTCGATATTTATCTCTTCATCTTTTATATAAAATGGATTAGAGGCTTTTGAACGTTCAACCTTTCCTAACTTTGACTGCTTAGGACGTATATGTGTACCTAATACATCTTGATATGAGATGCCCATTTTATCTAAGACGGTGGTCACCGGATTAAATGTACGTTCAATGTCGCGTTCAATTGGAGAAGGAATTGGAACTATATAATCATATTGCGTTTGAGGTAAAACTAATCTTCTTGCCAATACTTCTGCTAAATAGAAGTCTCGCATAATCTTATATTGGTGTATGATTTCTTTCATCACACCATCATAACTATAATCACAAAACAATTGTTCCATTAAATAAAATGTTTTACTTAAAAATTGACAGTCATGACATTCGCCATCAGTAGAGATTTTGTTATTAAGACACTTAGGACACCTACCATCTTTATGAATTTTGGAGTTAAGCCATAATGTTTCACATCTTTCACAAAATATCTGAGGTGGTTTAAATAAGTTATAAATATGAATGGTCTCTTGAATAGTTTGATTGCACTGAATACATTTACGCATCAACCCATCCCCTTTTAATTGCCAACCGATTCATTGAAATAATGTTTCTTTTAGCTAAAACCATTGATAATGTAACACCTTCATGAAGAAATAAAACTAAGCCACTTGGAGACTGCTGTTTACGTCCTACGCGACCAGCAATTTGAATTAAAGCCTCTTGTTGAAAACTTCCTGCATCAACTACAACGACATCTAAGTGTGTCATGGTGAATCCTCTTTCTAAAATAGTTGTAGTGAATACAATTTTGTGTTGTCCTCGTCTTAAATCTTCAATTTTTTCAAATCGTAAATCATCTTCACTGTGAACGCAAATCAAATCAGCGATGTCCATTTTATACTGTTGATACGTTTTATTCATTATCTCTATATTATTAAAAAAGACCAAAGTAAAACGTTGTTGGTTAATTTGATTTCTAAATAAATTAAGTAATAAATTTTGTTTTCGTGTTGATTTTAATTTGAAATATTTGAACTTAGGAATAGGTAGAGGGTGTCGGTGAAAACGGGCTGGTAACTTAATTATTTTTTCTGGGGGGAATTGTTTTAAAAAATGACGCGGTGGTGTGGCCGTCATGAAAATATGTGAATGATTCAATTTTGAAGCAAGTTGTATTGCGTTTGATAATTGTGGATCCATAGACAACGGAAAAGCATCTACCTCATCGACAAATACAGTATCAAAATGCTGTTTAAATCTCAATAATTGATGGATAGTAGCAATAACAAAATGACCATTATATTGCTGTCTACTGGATTGATGTAGCACATCTATACGTTCATCGATAAAAGCATCTTTAATTCGATGACTTATCTCAATAATAACGTCTACACGAGGTGATACGATGGCAATATTATGTCCCATTTGACGAGCTATCCTTATACCCTCAAACATCATTTCAGTTTTCCCTGCTCCTGTGACGGCATATAACAAGAGATCATTATTATTTTTTATAGCTTGAATGATAGCTTCTGAAGCGTATTGCTGTTGCTTTGATAATTCAAAGGGTAACTGATAATTCGCTTTTGTTGCTTTTTGAAAACTTTTTACGATACATATATCTGTAATACTATCCATTCTGCCTAGTTGAATGCATCGCCTACAGTATGTGATTGTTTTATCCAATATCGTTGAATTGTAAGTCACAAAATATTGCAAAGAAGTGTTTCCACATTGAATACAATACCAACGCTCACTGTCTTTTATAACACCTTTTGAAACTTGAGATACTAATTCATCTTCAAGTTGATGCGTTGGAGAAATAAGTCTGCCGTAATATTTAATTTTATTTCACTACTTTCAAAAAAAGTCTGAAATACTCAAATAAGCGAACACAAGTGATATCTAATGATATTACCACTGTGTTCTTTCCTATCAAGCTTTCAGACTTTTGATTATATATTAATTAATGTCTATTCTTCTTGGGAAGTAACCCAATCCTAAACCGCCTGATCCTAAATGTGATGCTATCACTGGTCCAAATTCACAATACTGAATATGAACATTAGGATGATCTTCCTTTAATTGCTGAAGAAATGACTTTCCATCTTCTGTTTTATCACCGTTTATTACAAATACAGTCACATCTTCCAAGCCTTCTATTTCTTTAAAAATGTTTGTTTCTAAAGATTTTAGCGCACGTTTTTTTGTACGTACTTTTTCGTGTGGATGTATTTTACCATCTTCTTCAAAATGCAAGACAGGTTTCATTTTCAACAATGTACCTACCCAAGCTTGAGCTCCAGTGATACGACCACTTTTTTGTAAATTTTTTAAATCATCAACAATTAAGTATGCACCAATATGTTGTCTTATTTCAGTTAGTTCATTAATAATATCATCAGGTTTATATCCCTTTTGTACCAATTGAGCAGCGTAAATTGCAAAGCTACCTTCAATCATCGCAGCAAGACGGCTATCAAACGTATGTACTTGAATATCTTCAACCATTTCACCAGCTTGTGTTGCTGAAGGATAGCTTCCGCTTATACCACTTGATAAGTTAATCACAATGACATCAGTGTATCCTTGTTCTCTTAATCTTTCAAAATTCTCAATCCAATCGCCAATAGCAGGTTGGCTTGTTGTTGGTATAGTTTTAGATGAAGCCATTTTTTTATAAAAATCATCTACAGAAAAATCATCACTCTCAGTGAAATTCACTCCATCATCGAAAGTTACACTTAGTGAAGCGACTGGTATGTTATATTGATCTATTATATGTTGTGGTAAATAACTTGTAGAATCGGTCATAACTGCAATCTTCATCTTAATACTTATCCTCCTCAATTATACTCATAGTTATGATACAATAATTTTTTAAAAAAGAAAATATCATCGTAATAATTTAGAACCTATCTTGTTACGTGTATAATATTGTTAGAAAACTGAATTGTAGGTGGCAAAAATAAGATGGATAAATCCATAATTACTATTAAACAAGCACATTCAATTGAAAATGTGATAAGTAAATCACGCTTTATAGCATATATTAAGCCTGTTTCGACTGAAAACGAAGCAAAAGCTTTTATAGATGAAATTAAAATAAAGCATAAAGATGCAACTCATAATTGCTCAGCCTATACTGTCGGACCGGAGATGAATATTCAAAAAGCAAACGACGATGGCGAACCAAGTGGAACAGCCGGCATCCCAATGCTTGAGATACTGAAAAAATTAGAGATACACAATGTTTGCGTCGTCGTGACACGCTACTTCGGTGGTATCAAATTAGGTGCAGGCGGTCTTATTAGGGCATATAGTGGCGCCGTGCGTGACGTGATATATGATATGGGTAGAGTCGAATTAAGAGAAGCTATTCCAGTAACCGTTACGTTAGATTATGATCAGACAGGAAAATTTGAATATGAACTTGCCTCTACCACATTCTTATTAAGAGAACAATTTTATACCGATAAAGTAAGTTATCAAATTGACGTAGTAAAAAATGAATATGATACTTTTATAGACTTTTTAAATCGAATTACTTCCGGAAATTATGATTTGAAACAAGAAGACATTAAACTATTACCTTTTGATATTGAAACCAATTAAATAAAAAACACTATGTAAGTTAAAGCAACGCGTGCTTATTACCTACATAGTGTTTTTTATTATGAACGATGATGTTCATCATAATGATGTGGCTTGCCATTCCCTTTTTTTGTAATTAAATTTAATATTGGTCGATAATTATCATCTATTAATCCAGTAAATTCAACGATCAACTCAATCGTAAAGACAATGAGAATGAACATCATAAGTGCACCCAAAGGTTGGGACAAATAGAGGATAACACTAGATAAACTAAACATAATCGCTATTGAATAAATAAGTAAAACGGTTTGTCTATGGGTATATCCTAAAGCAAGTAATTTATGATGTAAATGTGACTTGTCTGCTTGCATTATATGTTGTCCTTTTTTCATTCGACGAATCATTGCAAACAATGTATCAATAAATGGCACTGCTAATATAACAATAGGAAAGAATAAAGCAATAAATGTGATGTTTTTAAAGCCGAGTAATGATAAGAAACCGATAATAAATCCTATCATTAATGCGCCACTATCACCTAGGAAAATTTTCGCTGGGTGAAAGTTATAAAACAAGAAACCAAGTAAAGACCCTAAAAGTACACAACAAATCATGATAATAAATATGTTCGCTTGTAAAATAGCGATGAATCCAATAGTCATTAATGCCAATGCTGAGACGCCTGAGGCAAGTCCATCAAGTCCGTCGATAAGATTAATAGCATTGGTAATTGCTACAATCCATATTACTGTAATAGGAATACTAAATATGCCAAAATGAATCGTTGGTCCAATTGGCAATGAAATAAAGTCTATTGTAATTCCATAAAACGTAACAATTAAAGCTGCAACAATTTGACCTGCTAACTTTAAATAAGGTCTTAGATCGTAAATATCATCAATCAATCCAACCATATACATTGTAATTGCACCTAATATAAGCGGTTTAACCTCACGTTCAATAGGGTGTCCGAGCCAAATCCCTATTAAGAAAGAAAATAAAATGACCGTTCCTCCCATCACTGAGATAGGTTTCGTATGTACTTTTCTGAAATTAGGACGATCTACTAAATCTAATTTTTTTGATATTACAATAATAATGGGTGTAATTATTAAACTGACTATCATAGTAAAAGCTATAAGTAATAGTGTATACATCAGTTCACCTTCATTGAATAAGTTGTACCTCACGCTATGTAAAATTTGTTATCTATCATTTTTAATGCAATATTTATATGCGCAAATATTTATCAACCATAAATGTCGTTTTCATTGAACTAAAATCATAAATATCCATGTTACATAGCTATTGTCTAAATTACAAAGATTAACCTTTACATTATCTTTGTATTGTCTATACATTTTTTTAATCATACCATTTAAGTGCTTATTTTAACATTAAATACCATTGTTTGTGTGTAATTTCTGTTGCTAGATGATGACAAATTGTAAGTTTTCACTTACAATAGCTAATGGTTAAAAAAGGAGTCGGTATGGAAATGTTTGAAGCTATCATATATAACATATCTGTCATGGTGGCAGGAATATATTTATTTCATAGGTTACAATATTCTGAAAATAAAAGAATGATTTTTTCTAAAGAATATGTAACTGTACTAATGACATTCGTTTCTTTACTTTTAGCGGCATACCCTATCCCGTTTCAGAACGAATACCTCGTTCATTTAACATTTGTACCTCTTTTGTTTTTAGGACGTTATACCAACATGATATATACACTCACGGCTGCTTTTATCGTATCTTTAGTCGATGTATTTATCTTTGGAAACTCAATTATTTATGGTATTACATTAATCGTTATTGCAGGTATTGTCAGTGCAGTTGGACCATTTTTAAAGCAAAACGATATCATTTCTTTACTTATTTTAAATTTGATTAGCATTGTCATTTTGTTATTTTTAGCATTATTAAGTCCTATTTATGAACTCGTAGAGATTTTAGTGCTTATCCCTATTTCATTTATTATTACAATTGCTTCAGCAATAACATTCGTTGATATATGGCACTTTTTCTCTTTAGTCAATCGTTATGAAAATGAAGATAAATACGATTATCTTACAGGTCTAGGTAATGTAAAAGAATTTGATAGACACTTAAATGAGGTCTCAAGTAAAGCTGAAGAAAAGAAACAAAGTTTAGCCTTACTTCTCATTGATATCGATGGCTTTAAAGATGTAAACGATCATTATTCACATCAATCAGGAGATGCTGTTCTCAAACAAATGTCTCAACTATTAAAAAACTATGTTCCAAACCAGTTCAAAATCTTTAGAAACGGTGGCGAAGAATTTTCTGTTGTAATCAGAGATTACACACTAGATCAAAGCGTGAAATTAGCAGAAAATATTCGAAGCGGTGTTGAAAAATCTTCTTTCCACCTACCAAACAAAGAAGTAATCAAGCTATCAGTTTCAATTGGTGTTGGATACTTAACTCAAGATGATCGTAAATCTCAACGTAAAGTATTTAAAGATGCTGATGATATGGTACATGTGGCTAAAAGTGAAGGAAGAAATAAAGTCATGTTTAATCCTATTGTCAAATTATAATCAATCTAAATGCTATGTTAACTGCTACGTAAAAAAATCATTAAAGCGTATACAGTTATGCATAGCATTTTTTTACTATTTTTAATTAGTATTGAAAATGTTATTAAAATCAAGCTCTCTATTGAAACTTAAGTCTTCAAGATGTAAACTTCAATTGTTCATAAAAATATTAAATAGCTTCGGAGGTGATGAGATATGTCAGATTCAATCACTATCATTGATGAAAATAAAGTGATTGATGTAGTCTTAATTGCTGGGCGAATCTTACTTGAAGCAGGCGCTGAAACATATCGAATTGAGGATACAATGAATCGTATTGCCCATAGTTATGGTTTACATGATACATACAGTTTTGTGACATCAACTGCAATTATTTTCTCATTAAATGATCGTACTAGTACGAGATTGATTCGTATTCGCGAGCGTACAACCGACCTTGAGAAAATTGCTTTAACCAATAGCCTATCTCGTAAAATTTCGAGTAAGCAACTTACAATTGACGAAGCAAAAAATGAGTTACTGCAACTTAAACGTGCGTCTCTTCAGTTTTCTTTCTTAACAAATCTCATTGCTGCCTTTGTAGCTTGTGGTTTTTTCTTATTCATGTTTGGTGGCGTAGCTTCCGACGCTTGGATTGCATGTCTAGCGGGTGGCATAGCTTTTTTAACGTTTAGTTTCGTGCAAAAGTATATACAAATTAAATTCTTTTCAGAGTTTGTGGCATCTGCTGTTGTTATTAGCATTGCAGCAATATTCACTAAACTAGGTATAGCTAAAAATCAAGACATTATTACTATTGCAAGTGTCATGCCTCTCGTTCCTGGTATTTTGATTACTAACGCTATACGTGACTTACTTGCCGGAGAGTTACTTGCTGGTATGTCACGTGGTGTTGAAGCTGCTTTAACTGCATTTGCTATTGGTGCAGGAGTAGCTATTGTATTACTATTATTATAAGAAAGGCTGTTAGTTATGTTAATTTATCTGTTTCACTTTATCATTAGTTTCATTGCCACAGTCCTTTTTTCAATTATATTTAATGCACCTAAAAAATTACTGTTAGCTTGTGGATTTGTTGGAGCTGTTGCTTGGACAATATATCAGATGACAGTAGGTATGGATTTAGGTAAAGTTGGCGCTTCATTTTTAGGAAGTCTAATATTAGGATTAATGAGTCATACAATGAGTAGACGGTACAAGCAACCTGTTATTATATTTATCGTCCCCGGCATTATACCTCTCGTTCCAGGTGGCGCAGCATATGAAGCTACAAGATTTTTAGTATCAAATGATTATACGAATGCAGTTAATACTTTTTTAGAGGTAACACTCATTTCTGGTGCAATTGCATTCGGTATACTTGTATCTGAAATCGTCTATTACATTTATTCACGCATCAAGCAATCTTATGGTAAAATCAAGGGTAAAACTTATAAAAAATCCTATAATATGAATAATAGAGTATAAATCTAAGGGGATGAACTCGTATGAAGAAACAAATTATCGAAAGATTAACGAGATATGTAAAAATTGATACACAATCTAATCCTGATTCCAAGACCACACCATCTACGAATAAACAGTGGGATTTATTAAATCTATTGGAAGAAGAGCTTCAATCATTAGGGCTTAAAACAGACATGGATGAACATGGTTACTTATTTGCTACACTCGAAAGCAATATTAATTATAATGTACCTACTGTCGGTTTTTTAGCACATGTAGACACTTCACCAGATTTCAATGCTTCTCATGTAAATCCGCATATCATTGAAGCCTATAATGGGCAACCTATCAAACTTGGTGAATCTCAGCGTATCTTAGATCCTGATGTTTTTCCTGAATTAAATAAAGTTGTGGGGCATACACTAATGGTGACAGATGGTACATCTCTACTAGGCGCCGATGATAAAGCAGGTGTTGTGGAAATAATGGAAGGGATAAAGTATTTAATTGATCATCCTGAAATTAAACACGGTACAATTCGAGTAGGCTTTACACCTGATGAAGAAATTGGACGAGGCCCGCATCAATTTGATGTTAGTCGATTTAATGCAGATTTTGCATATACAATGGATGGCAGTCAATTAGGAGAACTACAATTCGAAAGTTTCAATGCAGCAGAAGTAACTGTCACTTGTCACGGTGTTAACGTTCATCCAGGTTCAGCTAAAAATGCCATGGTTAATGCAATTAGTTTAGGTCAACAGTTTAATAGTTTACTTCCTTCACATGAAGTACCTGAAAGAACTGAAGGATACGAAGGGTTCTATCATTTAATGAATTTTACAGGTAATGTTGAAAAAGCAACTCTACAATATATTATTCGCGACCATGATAAAGAGCAGTTTGAGCTACGTAAAAAACGCATGATGGAAATTCGTGATGATATTAATGTTCATTATAATCATTTTCCAATTAAAGTAGATGTACATGACCAATATTTTAACATGGCCGAAAAAATTAAACCTTTGAAACACATCATAGATATACCTAAACGTGTCTTTGACGCTTTAGACATCGTACCTAACACTGAACCTATTCGAGGCGGTACAGATGGATCACAATTATCTTTTATGGGGTTACCTACACCTAATATTTTTACGGGGTGTGGCAATTTCCACGGTCCTTTTGAATACGCTTCTATCGATGTAATGGAAAAAGCTGTTCATGTTGTCGTTGGTATTGCTCAAGAAGTAGCAAACAGCCATCAATCTTATAAATAACATAAAAAGCCATTGTCAGTATGTAGCTCTAAAAGCTACTCTTACTGTCAATGGCTTTTAAATTGAATGTGTATAAAAACTTTTTTTAATATTAGGATGAAAGCGGTAAGTTTATTTGCGTTTTCAATAATTTTAGTGCTTGTACTGTGTAATGTCTGATTTGAATACCCATCTTAAAATCTGTATATGAATCAGGCATATCAATAAATGTATTAAACATTGCTATAACATTCAACGATTCAAACAAATCAAATTTATCATTTGTAGCACAAATTGCAATAGCTGGCTTGTTGTATTGTTGGGTAAGTTCTGCTATACGTATTGTTGTAGTCTCTAGAATTTGATCTTCTTCTTTCAAACCTTCTCCGAAAATAATAAGATCTGCCTGTTGAATTAAGTTTTCTAAATGTGTGATTTGATTCACTAATTCATGGCTTGTTAAAATCTCAGCTTGATAGAGACTATTTAATACAGCTGCTATACCACCTCCAGCACCACCGCGCTCGATTGGTCCCATTGCTATTTTCAATTCATTCTTAAATAATTCACTAAAATACCAAATTAAATTATCTATCTCGGCTGCTTCATTTTGAGACAGATCTAATGAATCGTATGTTTGCATGATTTCACTTTTTTTCCCATACAACCGACTTGAGAAATCTGACATTAATTGAATGTTTACCTTCGCTAATTGTGGATGAACACCTGATAAATCAATACGTCTAATATATTTTATTAAATCTGCACCTTTCCTCATATCGACAATTTGTGCTTCATCATCATAAAATCTTGCACCCAATGCTTGCAACATGCCTGCACCGCCATCAAAACTTCCTATTCCACCTAAAGAGATAACAAGATGTTCTGTATGATTGTCCAATGCTGCTTTTATAACCTCTCCCAAACCGTAACTTGATCGATGTTGAATAGGTTTTTTGCCATTTAAAAATAAGTGCCCTTCGATAATAGTCATACCACTATCCGTTTGTCCATATATTGCTTCGGTTTCTTTCATGTCAGCATCATGCGCACTCACACGATATTTATTTCCTGATTGCCAAAGAAAGACTGAATCTAATAATTCGTGACGACCGTTAAATAGTGGAACTTGAACGATATCTGCATCTTCAATTTGACTTGCTACCGCTTCTTCAACATATCTATTAGCTTGGTAACTAGAAATAATTTCATTAAATTCGTCCATGGCTACTAAAACTTTCATTGTCTTAACCACCTTATTTTTCTCTTTTCCAAAAATTATTTTAAACATACTAAAGGATGTATGAGAATAATCTATAAATCTAAGTAACAATGATTTGACATTAAAGAAATAACATATCTTCTGCATGTTCTTTATTATGTCCATTAATTATACTTATTATCACATTATACATAACTATTTTAAAATTTTCATAACATAAGAATAGCTTGCCTGTATCTGTCTAACATTGACATTTAAGGCAAGCTGCTTCATCATTTCATTCTTTTCTAATTATTCCTCAGCTTGAGCAAGTTGAGAAACGTTAATATCATCGTGATCTGCATTCCACTTCATTTCACCATCTACAAAATAAAAAGCTTGTGGTGATTCGTGTTTTACGTTTGTTTTCTCTGCGATATAATCAGATAGTTTACGCTCTTGTTGAACGATTAGATAATAACCATCTATGTCTCTTTCATATAAAAACTTATTAAATTGATCATACGCATTTGCAGAAATTGGACAAGTTTCACTGTGTTTTAATACAAAAACATATTTATTTTCTTCTAATACTTGTTCAAACTGGTCAATTGAACTCAGCTTAATAGCCATTCTATTCACCTCTAAAAATATTTATCACTTCATACTAAGCATATGCGTGAAATTTTTATCCCTAAAATCTTATCAATGGGTACAATTATACACACTCTGCTATGTAATGTTAACCATAAATTTTCAATTTTTTAAATTCAGATAGCATTTAATTTATACTTTCTTTTATTTTTTTAAATTCTCTTTTGAACGATTTATCCATTTCTGATATATCTTTTCCCTCTTTTGGCAATCGATCAACATCAATTTGAGCTAATTTTTCGCTAGTTTTAATCGTATCTACTCTCGTATCATAATAATTTTGCAAACTATAATACATCTCAATTGCATTTTTTCTAGCATTATCAACATGATTATCAGAAATATTTGTTTTATTAATATCCGTAATTTGTTTGTCAATAAGTGGTGAAATATGATCTTTGATTGCTTCTTTCGCTGAGTCAGAATCATTATTTGAAGAATTTAAATATTTTTTAGCAGTATCTTTTAATTGTTGATTATTTTCTTCTAATTTTGATTTAAGTTGACTGGCATCTTCTTTATTTTGTGCTTTATTAATGTCAGACTCCACTTCAGTTCTATTTTTCTCGAATAATTTAGTATAATCCAAAATATCTTCATTATCTTTAATTGAGCGATTACATAAATCTACAAATTCTTTTAAATCATATATAGATTTCTCTTTATTTTCAACAGTTTTTAGATAATCCTCTTTCAAGTGCTTAACTTCATTAGTATCTGCTGTTAAATGTTGAGTGGAATTTTTATATTTTTTAAACTCAGGTATCAAATAGTTATTAATATCCTGCTGAAGTGCACGAAATTCTTTTTTATTTTTATCAGTGGTAGCAGTTTTACTTAAATTATCTAACTCTTTTAATGGTATTTTATCCATAACTTTTTCTACACTGTGTTGTTTTTGATGAATTTCTTTATATTGACTTTCAAATTGTTTAATATCTCTTTTTGATTCATTTCCACAAGCAGATACAACTATGGTTAAAATGATAATTGTTATGATAAATAGTAGTTTTCTCATATTTGCACTCCTTATCACTAAACATTATACATAAACGTATTTATTATGAAAATGAATTGTGTTATAGTATGTCAGACTTTATTGTATATATTATTTTCATAAATGAGGAGTATTTCATGTACGCTAATGTTCAACCTTTTATTAAAAAAGACTCTGTGAAACAATTTACATATGAATATAACAAAGTGAAAGACGTATTGTTTACTATTTTAGATTCTCCTATTAAATACACTCAGCATATCGGTGGTACCTGTCATTTTAATTATCAAACTGAACCCATCTTAGATATACTTGTTGGTGTAAATAACTTGCACGATATTACTTCACTAGATGAAAAGCGCCTAAATTATGCTGGTTTTTATCGTTTGCACCATTCTTACAAGAAGAAAGTTGTCATGGCACGTTTTAATAATTTAAGTGAATTAAAACAAGAAGTAAGATTACATATTATTCAAATGAAAACTCCTCTTTTTAAACAATATCAAACAGTCGATCATTTATTACATAACGATAAAGCAATAGCAGAATGGTTTGCAAGTAAGAAAAATGAAATTGTGCAACATGCTAAAAAGATACGTGAATATGAGTCTCAAAAACAAAATTTGTTTGAGAAATTGTATAAGGAATCTAATTTGTTATCGTAAATACTCATAAAGTACGAAATAACCATTTTATATTTATAATCAATTCATATATCCAAATTTCGCAAATAACTTTTATAATTGATATAATAATGTTGATATTAAGAAGATGAGAAAGGATGTTCAAAACATTGAATAAAAATGACATCTTACGCGGACTAGAGTCAATTCTTCCTAAAGATATTATTAAAGTGGATGAACCTCTCAAGCGTTATACATATACAGAAACAGGAGGAAAGGCAGATTTTTATTTATCCCCTACCAAAAATGAAGAAGTCCAAGCCATCGTAAAGTTTGCCCATGAGAACAGTATACCGGTAACTTATCTAGGAAATGGGTCGAACATCATCATTCGAGAAGGTGGAATTCGAGGAATCGTCCTCAGCTTATTATCTCTCAATCATATTGAAACCTCTGATGATGCAATTATAGCAGGTAGTGGTGCAGCAAT
Source organism: Staphylococcus sp. HMSC077D08 (assembly GCF_001837945.1). Taxonomy (NCBI): domain Bacteria; kingdom Bacillati; phylum Bacillota; class Bacilli; order Caryophanales; family Staphylococcaceae; genus Staphylococcus; species Staphylococcus sp. HMSC077D08. The sequence continues at coordinate 59,335 of NZ_KV834758.1, forward strand.
TATTGACGTTTCAAATGTTGCACGTGACCATGTATTAACCGGTTTAGAATTTGCATGCGGTATCCCTGGGTCAATTGGTGGCGCTGTATTCATGAATGCTGGTGCTTATGGTGGAGAAGTTAAAGACTGTATTGACTATGCATTATGTGTCAATGAAAAAGGTGATTTATTAAAGCTTACTACAGCTGAACTGGAATTAGACTATAGAAATAGTGTGGTACAACAAAAACATTTAGTTGTATTAGAGGCTGCTTTCACCTTAGAACCAGGTAAATTAGATGAAATTCAGGCTAAAATGGATGATCTTACTGAAAGACGTGAATCTAAACAACCACTTGAATTCCCTTCTTGCGGAAGTGTCTTCCAAAGACCACCGGGTCATTTTGCAGGTAAACTCATTCAAGATTCAAATTTACAGGGCTATCGAATTGGTGGCGTAGAAGTTTCAACTAAGCATGCTGGATTTATGGTTAATGTAGACAACGGAACAGCAACTGATTATGAAGCACTTATACATCACGTACAAAAAACAGTTAAAGAAAAATTTGATGTTGAATTGAATACTGAGGTACGTATTATAGGTGAACATCCTACAGATTAATTCTTCAAGGAGGGCACATCATTGGCAAAGGTTTATGGATCACTCATAGATAATGAAACACGATGTACACATTATTACTCATCTTTAGATGTTATTGCCATTAAATTTAAATGTTGCAACAAATATTATCCGTGTTATAAATGTCATAATGAACACGTATCTCATACAATTGAAAGATGGGCTGAAAATGAGTTTGATGAAAAAGCTATTATGTGTGGTGTTTGTAAACATGAGATGCGTATTCGTGACTATATGATGGTAGAAATGTGTCCCCGTTGTAAAGCGCATTTTAACAGTCGTTGTAAATTTCATTATCATTTATATTTTGAAGTATAAATAACTTGTTACAAAGTTTTTGAAATATTTGAGCTCCTAAAGTGAATTTTATTTAAAAATTCGTTTTAGGAGCTCTTCTTATATCAACATTCTATTCATGTATTTAAAGTTTTCTTCTTATACCATGGTTGATTTTCTCTTATTATAAGATTATTTTTCAACTTTCTCTACTACTTCATTTAATTCATCAATTTGTTTGATAGTTGTCGTTGAAGATCCTGAAGAGAAATACCATAGTTTTGGATCTAATTCGTAAATATGATTACTTTTTACTGCTTTTACATTTTTTATAACTTTATTTTTTAAAACTTGATTAGTTGTTGCTTTACCACCTACAACTGAACCACGATCCATAGCTAAAATAACATCTGGATTCTGCTTATTAATATATTCATTATTTATATTTTGACCATGTGGGCTTTTGCTAACCTTTTTATCTGCAGGTTTAAATCCTAATGTATCAAACACTAAACCACCAAATCTTCCTCCCGGTCCATATGTTGATAGTTCACCTTCGTTAACCAATAAATACATTACTTTCTTATTAAAGTCTTTAGTTTTATCTTTCATATCAGATATTTTTCTATCTAAATCTTTATTAATTTTTTTAGCTTTATCTTCTTTATCGTAGATTTTCCCTAAATTTTCTGTATTTCTTTTCATATCTTTAATTAAGTTGTCATCACTTGTACCTACATATACGACTTTAGCTTTTGGTGCAGCTTTTTTAAATTCATCTAAATTTTTCTGATTGGCTGTTCTTCCTGAAATAAAAATCACATCTGGTTTAGCTGATGCAACTTTATCAAAATTCACTTCTTTTAGATTTCCAGTATTAATATACTTATCATCTTTAAATTCATCTAAAAAATTAGGTAAAGATTGGTTATTTTCACCTTTAGGTAAGCCTTTTACTTTATCAGCCACACCTAATTCTTTCAACACATCAAGTGCCCCATAATCTAACACAACGGCATTTTTAGGATTCTTTGGTACCTTGACAGTATTAGAGATTTTTTTCTTATCACTGCCATTATTTTCTTTACCACTTGTTTCAAAACTATTCTTGATTGTTACAGTTTCTTTAGAATCACTATTATTTTTTTTCGAAGTTGAATTATTATTCGAACTATTATTACAAGCCGTTAAAACTAAAACTAGAGACAATAATAAAAATAAGACTGTTTTTTTCATATGTGCAACTCCCTAATCAAATTTATAATTTCTTTTTCGTATGGATAACCTCTTTTACTATGAGTCTCAATTTTAATTATTAAACTGAGTCAAAAGTAGTTTCATCATAATATAGACAAATACGTTGTCCCCTTATCTCTTCTATACGTACTTCCATTTCATATAAACTTTTTAAAATGTCAGACTGAATAACATTATCTTTATCATCAGCTTTAACTAGCTCACCTTGTTTAAGCGCAATGATGTCGTCTGAATAACAAGAAGCAAAGTTGATATCATGTAATACGATAATGATTGTTTTATTTAACTGACGACATAAATCTCGTAACGTTTGCATAATCTGTACTGAATGTTTCATATCTAAATTATTTAAAGGCTCGTCTAATAATATATAATCAGTATCTTGTGCTATAGTCATAGCAATATATGCACGTTGTCGCTGACCTCCAGATAGTGTTTTAATATTACGATGTTTAATTTCATTAAGCTGTAATAAGTCGAGAGCATATTCCACTTTGTCATAGTCTTCTTGCTTCATTCGACCTTTTGAATATGGAAAACGACCAAATTTAACTAGTTGCTCGATAGTTATGTTCATATCAGTGTGATTAGATTGTTTTAAAATACTTAATTTTTTAGCTAAATCGTCAGTTTTATATTCTGAAATTTCTTTGTCTTCAATCAAAATTGAACCATTCTCATAACTAAATAAGCGACTGATAGCAGATAATAATGTACTCTTACCAGCACCGTTAGGCCCTATGAGTGAAGTCAATTTTCCCTTTTTAATATCTACGCTAATATCTTTTAAAATAGGTTTATTGTCTATCGTTTTATCTAAATTTCGAATTTGAATCAATTTGCATTTCTCCTTTTGACAAGCAAATATATGAAGTAACTTCCACCAACTAAATCTACTATCAAACTGAATTCAGTTGTTGCTTCGAATAGATTTTCAACTACCCATTGCGCTATAAATAAACTAATCCAGCTGAATAATATTGTTGCCGGTAAGATAAATTTGTGTTCATAGGTCTTCATAAATTCGTGTGCTAAGTTGACAGTTAATAAGCCAAGAAATGTTACAGGACCTATTAATGCAGTAGATATAGAGACGAGTAGAGCAACCAAAATAAGAAACATACGCGTCATATTTTCATAAGAAACACCTAGATTAATTGCTTGTGCTCTACCTAACAAAAGAACATCTAAATATGGTCGAAGTATTATTGTAACCATTATTAAGATAACTAATAATATGCCTGAAACAGTTACTAATTTAGAATTTGATGCTTCAAAGCTAGCAAACATAACATTTTGAACTGCTAAAAAAGATTCAGGATTCATTATAAGTTGGAGAAAACTTGTAATACTACGGAAGAAAGTTCCTAATATTACACCAACTAGTAATATGAAGTAGACTGAAAAGTGACCTAGTTTAAATATAACTTGAAATAGCAGCAATGAAAAAAGCACCATTGCAATCAAAGTGATTAAAAAATTAAGATAGATATTTGTAACCACGGTTGCTTGTTCACCTAAAATAAAAATAGGTAAGACTTTGACAAATAAATACACAGAATCAAGTCCCATAATAGAAGGAGTTAACAATCTATTCGTAGTAATAGATTGGAAAATAACTACGGACGTTCCTATCGCTGCTCCTACTAATAATATAAGAATAAATTTTTTGAAACGGCTTTGGAATTGATATTCAAATATATCAAAATCTAAACCTACCAATAAATAAAAAATTGACATACAAATTGCCATAACGACCAGTATACTTATTTTTTTACTAGTGCTCATTTGCATAATTTTTCCTACCTTTCATCAGCAAGATTAGGAAAATAATTGTGCCAAATACACCTATCGTCAATCCAATATTAATTTCGTAAGGGTAAACAATTATTCTACCAATAATATCAGCAATTAAAACAAAAATTGCACCGAGCATAAGTGTATGTGGTAATGCATTTTTCAAATGATCGCCTCTATAGATAGATATGATATTCGGTACGATTAAACCTAAAAATGGTAATGTTCCAACAGTAACAACAACTAATGCTGTTAGCGTTGCTGTTATGAATAATGCTATTTTAATGATTTTTTCATAACTTACACCTAAATTATGACTAAAGTCTTTTCCCATACCTGCAATAGTAAAATGATTTGCAAATACAAATGCCAAAATAAGTAATGGTATTGTAAGATACAACACCTCAAAACGACCACTCGTTATAACTGCAAAGTTACCAGTTAACCAGTTCCCAATACTTTGTAAAGCGTTGGTTCTCAACGCTACAAATGTAGTAAAACTGGATAAAATGCCACCAATCATAATGCCTAAAAGTGGAACAAAGATTACATCTTTCGCACGGATAAGATTAATTAATTGGACAAATAGAAACGTTCCAACAATACTTAGGACAACAGCAAATAATAATTTGATTAAAATGTGACCATTAGGAAAGAACAACAATGACAATAAAATACCTAATTTTGCCCACTCCATAGTGCCAGCAGTCGTTGGGCTTACAAATTTATTTTGCATCATCTGTTGCATAATTAATCCTGATAAAGCTAGTGAACTACCTGAAAGTAGAATACTAACTGTTCTGGGAATTCGACTCGAAAACAAAATGTTCATTTGTTCATCACTTAAATGGAAAATATCTATTAGAGAGAGTTGACTCACCCCTATAAATAAAGAGACAATAGTTAAAATCACTAATAAAATAAATAAGGTATAACCTTTAAAAATAAATTTCACTAGTTATTCTCCTTGCTAAATATTAAAGATGTATAAGGTCAATATACGAAAGTAATGATAATGATTATCATTAACATCAATATTATAGACTCTATTTTCTTTTTTCAATAGTTTTTCATATTTTTTAGAAATTTTATAAATGTTTTATCCAGCAGTAATAATTCATCAGAATATTTTATAATACCAACTTTCATAAAAAAAGAGATTCCTACTAATTTTAATAGGAATCTCTTTAAAAGTACTATACTAATTATCAAAAACAAAGTCTTCATCACGAAGAGGCTCAACATTTAAAGCCAATGTATAGCCATCACCTTTAACAGAGAAGAAATCGTGGTTCTTTGTAGATGTATCTAGGGCATTTTCAATAATAGGATTAAACTCTCTTTCTTCGAAATATGGTTCAAAACCTAAATTCGATAATGCTTTATTTCCATTATATCGTACATAATTTAATACATCTTCAGCAAGGCCAATATCATCATATAATAAATGTGTATATGAAACTTCATTATCATAAAGTTCATTTAATAATTTATACATTTCTTGATCAGCTTTTTGTTTCTCACTTTCAGATAACTCATTACGCAGACTTTGTGCATCTAAACCTGTGAACACGCCATGTATAGATTCATCTAAAAGTATCTTACGTATAATTTCACCTGACGTAGTCATTTTTCCTTGTCCTGCGAGATATAATGGATAATAGAAGCCAGAATAGAATAGAAATGTTTCTAAGAACACACTAGAAACACGAGCAATATATTGATCATAAATCGATGCTTCTTTACCCCAAAGTTTGTGGTAATTTTCTACAATTTTATCTGATTTATATTTTAAATGTGGCTCCTCAATAACCCAAGTATCCAATAAATAATTGGTTTCGCTAGATGGTAATAATGTAGTGAAGATATGAGAATAACTTTTCGCATGGATTTGTTCCATCATAGCCATAAATGAATAAACAGCTTTCTTTCTTAAATCAGTAGTATGAAGCATGATTAATGGCATACCATCATCAGCTTGATGTGTATCTAAACCTGTTAAACCTGCAAGCGCTTTTTTAAAAGTATTTTTCTCTGAATCTGTTAATGTTTTCCAACTTGCTATATCTTTTGATACTTTAAATTCTGTTTCCACCCACATTTGTGAGATATTTTGCCGCCAGAACATATTAGTCATATCTTCTTGGGTGTTCCAATTTACCGCCTTCATTAAAATCCTCCTGTCATATTTATGTATAAAATAAAGAGTTTTGAACCAATGTAAATCTATAATTTAAAGAAATACATCGATTCATCACTCTACCCTAAAATATTTACAACTTAATTAATTAAATTGCACAACTTGTACATTCTTCCACACTTAATAATTTATTACGTGTATAGTATAAAGATTTAAGCCCTTTATGGTGTGCATAGACATATAATCTTGAAAGCTCACGTGTTGAAATTTCTGAATTAACGTAAAGTATCGTTGAAATACCTTGGTCGACGTGAGTTTGAATTGTAGCTACTAGATCAATAAGTTTCATTTGATCAGTATTAAATGCTGATTTGTAATACCACATTGTTTCTGGTGATAAAAATGGCATTGGATAAAATGTTTCCGCATTTCCATACGTACGACGTTCAATTTGGTCAACAATAGGCATAACAGAACTTGTCGCATTTTGAACATAAGAAATACTTTGAGTCGGAGCAATAGCTAATCTATAAGCGTGATAAAGTCCATATTGTTCTACTTTATTTTGCAGTTCTTTCCAATCATTTGAAGTAGGTATATCGATACCATCAAAAAGTTGACGAACCTTTTCAAATTTCGGTTCAAATTCTTGAGATGTATAGAATTCAAAATATTTACCATTTGCATAGTCTGATTGCTCAAAGTCTTGATACTTTTCTCCACGCTCTTTCGCAATTTCCATTGAACGTTCGATGGAATAATAGTTCATAATCATAAAGAATATATTAGCAAAGTCTTTCGCTTCTTCAGATTCATAGCCAATTTTATTTTTAGCTAGATATCCATGTAAGTTCATTACTCCTAGTCCAACAGAATGTAGTTCACTATTCGCTTTTTTTACGCCTGGTGCATTTTGAATATTTGCTTCATCACTTACAACTGTAAGAGCATCCATACCTGTGAACACAGAATCTCTAAATTTACCTGATTCCATAACATTCACGATATTCAACGAACCTAAGTTACATGAAATATCTCTTTTAATTTCATCTTCAGTTCCATAATCGTTGATTACTGATGTCTCTTGTAATTGGAAAATTTCAGTACATAAATTACTCATTTTAATTTGCCCAATATTTGAATTTGCATGTACTTTGTTTGCATTATCTTTAAACATAAGATATGGATAACCAGATTGTAATTGTGTTTGAGCAATCATATTTAACATTTCACGCGCGTCTTTTTTCTTTTTCTCGATATTAGGGTTTGCAACCATATCATCGTAATATTTTTCTAAATCAATATCATCTAAAGTCACACCGTATTCTTGTTTAACTGTATGAGGTGCAAACATATAGAAATCTTTACCCTCTTTTGCCAAATCAAAGAATTTAGAAGGCACAATAAGACCAGTCGAAATAGTAGATAAACGTAAATCTTCATCAGCATTCACTTTCTTAGTATCTAAAAACTCTTCAACATCGTAATGGAAAATATTTAAGTACACTGCCCCAGCGCCAGGACGTTGTCCTAATTGATCTGCATAACTAAATCCACCTTCAAGTGCCTTAGCAACAGGTAAAACACCTTTAGCTACACCTTTAATTCCTTTAATTGCTTCTCCACGTGCACGAAGTTTAGATAAATTAATGGCCACACCACCACCAATTTTACTAAGTTGTTTTGCAGTTGAATCAATGAAATTGATAGAATTTAAGCTATCGTCTACTTCTAATAAGAAACATGAAACAAGTTCTCCACGTCTTGCTCTACCTGCATTCAAGAATGTTGGTGTCGCCGGTTGATAGCGTTGTTCCACCATTGCAGAAATAAATTGTTTAGCTTGTTTAACATTACCATTCGCTAAATAAAGTGCAACGATTGCGACGTGCTGATTATAATCCTCAAGAAACTTAGTTTTATCATTCGTTTTTAAAGCATAATCTTTATAAAACTTACTTGCCGACATATAACTAGCAAATTGGAAGTGAATTGATTTTGCGTATTCAGTAATTTCACTTAATTCTGCTTCACTATATTTTTCGAAAACATTAAAATAAAAATTATTGTCAACAAGATAATGAAGTCTTTCGATTTCATCATCAAAGGAAATCATTTTATCATGGATTTCTTCAAGATACACCTTCAATGCTTCTTGATCTTTCTCTAAATTAAAGAAACCATTGTCTTTTCTCTTGGTCACTTCATTATTTAATTCAATATGATTGTATTTCTTTTCTTCCATGGTTTTCATTGAAATTGCCCACCTTATCCTTAAATTCAATAATGTCTTTATTTGTCCCTTGTACTTCAAACTTCATCATTAATGGAACTTTATATTCCTCAGAAATTGTATGGCCGGCTTTAGCGAAATTTTGTCCCCAATTTCGATTTCCACTCGCAGCAACAGCTTGTAACTGAGTATGATTTACATTTAAAAAAGATTGAACCGGCTGCGGCACCTCTCCAAATCCAATAGTGCCAGTAACTAAAATGTAGGGTTCATTAACTGATTCGTTACAATTATCTTGAGTAATTTCAAATGTATCTTTAATACCAGCACGACTAATAAATCGTCTAACATTACCAGAAAATGAATAATATACTACTTTCATTGGATCACCTTCTTTCGTCAACCATTGATTCTGCTAAAAGTAGATTAGAAATGATTAAATATCTTTAATATAATTTAAATCATCTACTTATAAAAACAGTTGAAAATAGTTACTTTTACGTAAAATTTTTTCAATCTGTAAATAGCGTTTAAAATATATAAATAACCACAATATATAGTGGTTAAAACTTAAATTTGCACTACATGATAAATTATCTTTTTAGTAGGATTTTACTATAATTGCAATATTCCCGAGATACAAGTAGTGTCAAATTGCATTAAAATGATTAAATGCTACAACGTTAGATTCTCAGTCAAACACTATATATAGTGTTTGCGCTTCTGATTTAATACTATATTCTGTGTTTCATTATACATAACTCATATCACTAATGAAAGTTAAAAATTAGTGGCAGTAACAACCTATCATTTGGAAAGTGCATCACTACGAGTTTAGTGTCATTATTTTAAAATAAAAAATTTTTTTGAGTGTCTTTACTTGCTTTTCTATTGAAATTAGACATATAGAGTTAAATGAATAGTTACGTAAATTTCTACAATAACAGATATAAATTACATTTATTAAAACATGATTCTAGCTTTTTATTAAATTGCACAACAGTTATAACAACTTCGAACACGAACGTTTGTTCGATTTTTATTATAGCTCGTTTTCATTGAATTTTCAAGAACTTATGCATAGTTAAAGTTTATATGCTAATATAATGTCGTTAATCATATAATATTGAGGCGATGATATTGAATCCGAAAGTTAAAGGTATTATTGCTATATTGATTTCAGCTGTGGGTTTTAGTTTTATGTCAGTCTTTTTTAGATTGGCCGGTGATTTACCAGTCTTTCAAAAATCTTTAGCTAGAAATTTTGTAGCCATGTTTATACCATTATTTTTTATTTATAAATATAGACAACCTATGTTTGGAAAATTAAGTAGTCAACCCCTACTCATCTCACGTTCAACACTTGGATTAATCGGTGTCTTACTTAATATCTACGCAATTGATCACATGGTATTAAGTGATGCTGATACATTAATGAAATTAAATCCTTTTTGGACAATTGTTCTTAGTTTAATTTTTTTACATGAAAAGGTACGAAAATATCAAATTACGGCGATGATTATTGCAATACTAGGGATGCTTTTAATTGTTAAACCAGAATTTTCATCATCAGTTATTCCTTCAATAGCAGGATTACTATCAGGTATTTTTGCAGCATCTGCCTACACATGTGTTAGAGCACTCAGCACTCGTGAAAAACCTTATACGATAGTGTTTTATTTTTCATTATTCTCAGTTGTAGTGCTTATACCTTTTTCAATATTTACTTATACACCTATGACAACAATTCAAATTCTTTTCTTACTCGGCGCTGGATTATCAGCAGCTGTAGGACAAATTGGTATAACATTAGCTTATAGTTTTGCTCCAGCAAAAGATATCTCCATCTTCACATATGCATCTATAATATTTACTGCATTATTTGGATTTATTCTATTTGGAGAATCACCTGATATGCTTGCAACAGTAGGATATATTGTCATTATCGGAGCAAGTTACTATATGTTTGATAAAGCAAGACGAGAAACAACTCTAAATCAAAATAATTAAAGGAGCTAGAAAATTGACACAAGGACGTCAAAAAGATGAATTAAAAGATATTACTTTATTAGGCAATCAAAATAACACTTATGAATTTGATTATAGACCGGAAGTTTTAGAAACTTTTGATAATAAGCATCAAGGTCGTGATTATTTTGTTAAGTTTAATTGTCCAGAATTCACATCACTATGCCCTATTACGGGTCAACCAGATTTTGCGACAATTTATATTTCGTATATCCCTAATATCAAGATGGTGGAATCTAAATCATTAAAGTTATATTTATTTAGTTTTAGAAACCACGGAGATTTTCACGAAGATTGTATGAATATTATTATGAATGATTTAATTAATTTAATGGACCCACACTATATTGAAGTTTGGGGTAAATTTACTCCAAGAGGTGGCATTTCCATAGATCCTTACACGAATTATGGTCGTCCTAATACAAAATATGAAAAAATGGCTGAACATCGATTAATGAATCATGACATGTATCCAGAAAAAATAGATAATCGTTAATATGTATTTCATAAAAATCTCTACTGTTATATTTGATGGTAGAGATTTTTGTTGCACTTTACTTCATTAAAGCGTATTTTATATATAGCGCGTCATTGAATAAATATAGTAATAAAATTATTGAAATTATATCATCGGATTAAATGTTACAAATTATATCAATTGATAGAATTTTCTTTTTTAAATTTTTTGAAAATTATTGAAATTTTTTTATCACAATAGTAAAATCACCTTAAAACAATTTAATAAGGTGATTTGGGCAAGAAAGGTTGGGATGATTTATGACTTCAAATAAGTCCCATGAACAAGCAGTTCAAGATATACCACAACATGGATTCTTCGGACATCCAAAAGGATTAGGCGTTCTCTTTTTCGTAGAATTTTGGGAGAGATTCAGCTATTACGGAATGAGAGCAATGCTTATTTTTTATATGTATTTTGCACTCCAGGAAAACGGACTTGGAATGGACAAAACAACAGCCATGTCTATCATGTCTGTATATGGATCATTAATTTATATGTCTTCAATTCCAGGTGGCTGGATAGCTGATAGAATTACAGGTACCCGAGGTGCCACACTAATCGGAGCTATATTAATTATTATAGGTCACATATGTTTAAGCCTTCCTTTTGCAATGGTTGGTTTATTCACTTCTATGTTCTTTATTATTGTAGGATCAGGTTTAATGAAACCAAACATTTCAAATATTGTTGGTAGACTCTATCCCGAAAACGACGTACGTATGGATGCTGGATTTGTTATCTTCTATATGTCAGTGAACATGGGTGCACTCGTTTCACCAATTATTTTACAACACTATATTGATATTAGAAATTTCCATGGTGGCTTCTTGATTGCAGCAATAGGAATGGCTCTTGGATTAGTTTGGTACTTATTATTTAACCGTAAAACTTTAGGTAGTATCGGTATGAAACCGACGAACCCATTATCTTCTTCTGAAAAGAAAAAGTATGGAACAATCATCGGAATCGTTGTTATAGCAATAGTATTAATCCTTATGATTGCTTACTTTACACATACGCTATCATTTAATCTAATCAGTAATACTGTTTTAATTTTAGGTATTGCTTTACCAATCATTTACTTTACAACAATGATTAGAAGTAAAGAAGTTACTGATACTGAAAGATCAAGAGTAAAAGCATTTATTCCATTATTCATTTTAGGTATGTTATTTTGGTCAATTCAAGAACAGGGATCTAATGTATTAAATATCTATGGTATTGAAAACTCTGATATGAAATTAAATTTATTTGGTTGGAAAACACATTTTGGTGAAGCTATTTTCCAAACTATTAACCCATTATTTATTTTATTATTTGCACCCGTTGTTACTCTTTTATGGCAAAAGCTAGGAAAAAAACAACCTAGCCTACCTATTAAGTTTGCAATTGGTACTATTTTAGCAGGCGCATCTTACATACTGATGGGAGCAATCGGTTATATCTACGGGGATACACAATTCTCAGTTAACTGGGTTATTCTTTCATACGTTATCTGTGTTATTGGTGAGCTTTGTCTCTCTCCAACTGGTAGTAGTGCAGCAGTTAAATTAGCACCTAAGGCATTTAACGCACAAATGATGAGTCTTTGGTTATTAACTAACGCTTCAGCTCAGGCCATTAACGGGACATTAGTTAAATTAATTAAACCACTTGGTCAAACCAATTACTTTATCTTCCTAGGTGTTGTTGCAACCGTGATTACGTTAATTATATTAGCGTTTATTCCTAAGATTTCTAAAGCAATGAAAGGTATTCGCTAATCATTTGACTAAAATGAGATAGAATGTAATTCCTAGAAAAATAGCCAGTAAATGAGTTTTTATAAATTCATTTACTGGCTTTTTATTTATAATACTTCGTATTGTTGGCCGGCTTTCTTAGAGGACAACTTCATCCTGTAGCCTTCAGCTTGTCCTGTTCTCTCAAGAGTCTCGCCAAAATACTTTGCGTTTATATGTAATTTTACATCGAAATACTTTAAAAATAAGGCCCTTTCGTATAATTTAATAAACATCACTAAACTAAATTAACGAGGTGCCTTATGTATAAAGAGGCTTAACTCACTCTACCAGATTGAAACTTCAGTCCTTATCCCCATAATGATATTGTTGAAACAATTCCCGATACTGA
>NZ_KV834758.1:72437-86324 GCF_001837945.1 Staphylococcus sp. HMSC077D08
TGTTGAAACAATTCCCGATACTGAATTCAGACATCATCGTGGCGCAACATTATATCATCCCAAAATGAAATTAAAAATAGTGTAATATGCCTACACAAATTTTTTGCCAACCTTATATTCTTATTCTTAATTTTATGCTATTTTATTTTGAACATCTATCTCTATAGAACACTTAAGTTTCAATAACATAAATTTTAATTTATAATGTAAATCAAACATAAGCGGATATTCAAACAATCTAATTACATAGACTATTTATCGAAAGTAGGTATATATTTATGAAACAACCGTATAACCATGGTGTTCTTTTCTATCATGAACATAGCGGTTTGAAAGATATACATAATGGCATAGGAGAAGTTGCAAAATCTCTTAGTTCAATGTGTAAACACCTCTCTCTTCAACTCAGTGAAAATAAAGGCGATATTATTAAATATTGTAAAGCTATTAAAAATGAAAATTACAGTTCTGATGTAGACATTTTATTTATTTTAGGTGGAGATGGTACACTTAATGAACTAGTAAATGGCGTTATGCAATATCAATTAGATTTACCAATCGGTGTAATACCAGGTGGTACCTTTAACGATTTTACAAAAACACTTCAACTGCACCCTAATTTTAAAATAGCTAGTGAGCAATTATTAACATCGCACGTTGAATCATATGATGTGTTAAAAGTGAACGATTTATATGTACTTAATTTCGTTGGACTAGGCTTAATAGTACAAAATGCAGAGAATGTTCAAGATGGTTCTAAAGATATATTCGGTAAATTCAGCTATATTGGATCAACTGTTAAAACGTTATTAAATCCTGTTAAATTTGATTTCTCATTGACTGTTGATGGTGAAACAAAAGAAGGAAATACTTCGATGATGTTAGTAGCAAATGGTGCCAATATAGGTGGTGGACAAATTCCGCTAACCGATTTATCACCACAAGATGGAAGAGCAAACACATTTGTATTTAATGATCAAACACTAAATATATTGAATGATATATTAAAAAAACGTGATAGTATGAATTGGAACGAAATCACGCAAGGTATTGACCACATATCAGGAAAGCACATCACACTCTCAACAAACCCTAGTATGAAAGTGGATATTGATGGCGAAATTAACTTAGAAACACCAATTGAGATTGAAGTATTACCCAAAGCGATACAACTTCTTACTGCAACTGAACAAAATAATTAAAATAAATTTTACTTATTCTTTATCAATTTATTTTAAAAGCATGAGCGACTGAGACATTAATGATTGTCTCAGTTTTTATTTTAAAAATTGATAACATCGTTAGTCGTGTGGGACGATAATTTCATTACAATATCCTCATAATTTTTAGTATGAATACTTACAATAATTTTTTTAAAATTTACTTCTTTTAAAAATAGATTTTTTTAATTACCAAATACGCTTTGTTCCCTTTGTATCAAGTCTTACACATTAATCCCGACTAAATATACAGATTAACAACGTGTTCATATAAACATCACAATTGACTCTTTAATAGTCTGTATTTTCTTTTAATTTGAAAAAAGGTGTACTATAATGTTTGTGAATTATTTCACAATATCTAAGGAGTGGTTGTATAAGTTATCTGTAACTAAAAAAAATACATATGAATCAAACAAAGATGAAGTCACACAAATGATTGATTCATTAGCAGAAAAAGGACAAGAAGCTCTAAAAGAATTATCTAAAAAATCTCAACAAGAGATTAATGACATTGTACATCAGATGAGCATGGCTGCTGTTGATCAGCATATGCATTTAGCTAAACTCGCTTACGACGAAACAGCTAGAGGTATTTATGAAGACAAAGCTATCAAAAATTTATATGCCTCAGAGTACATATGGAATTCAATCAAAGACAATAAAACAGTAGGTATCATAGGTGAAGATAAACAAAAAGGATTAACGTATGTAGCTGAACCTATAGGCGTTATTTGTGGAGTGACACCAACGACCAACCCTACATCTACAACTATTTTCAAAGCAATGATTGCTATTAAAACAGGTAATCCAATTATTTTCGTATTTCATCCAAGTGCACAACAATCATCAAAACATGCTGCTAAAGTCATTTTGGAAGCAGCAATAAAAGCAGGTGCTCCTAAAGATTGTATTCAATGGATAGAAATACCATCAATTGAAGCAACTAAACAATTAATGAATCATAAAGACATTGCTTTAGTTCTAGCGACTGGAGGTTCTGGAATGGTAAAGTCCGCATATTCGACAGGTAAACCTGCATTAGGAGTCGGTCCAGGTAATGTTCCTACTTATATTGAAAAAACTGCACATATCAAACGTGCTGTTAATGATATCATTGGTTCTAAAACTTTTGATAATGGTATGATTTGTGCTTCTGAACAAGTCATGGTTGTTGATAAAGAAGTATACTCTGACG
This sequence comes from Staphylococcus sp. HMSC077D08, assembly GCF_001837945.1. Classification (NCBI taxonomy): domain Bacteria; kingdom Bacillati; phylum Bacillota; class Bacilli; order Caryophanales; family Staphylococcaceae; genus Staphylococcus; species Staphylococcus sp. HMSC077D08. The sequence continues at coordinate 74,856 of NZ_KV834758.1, forward strand.
TCGTTAAAGAATTCAAATTACACCACACATATTTTGTTAATAAAAATGAACTACAACAATTAGAAGATGCCATCATGAATGAAGATAAAACTGCAGTCAAACCTGACATAGTTGGTAAATCTGCTGTAAATATAGCGAAATTGTCAGGAATTAGTGTTCCAGAAAAAACAAAATTATTAGTCGCAGAAATTGATGGAATTGGAAAAGATTATCCTTTATCACGTGAAAAATTATCACCTTTACTCGCAATGGTAACTGCAACATCAACAAGACATGCACTACAAATTTGTGAAGACACATTAAAATTTGGTGGTTTAGGTCACACTGCTGTAATTCACACCGAGGATAGTCAATTACAACAAAAATTCGGTCTAAAAATGAAAGCTTGCCGTGTATTGGTAAATACACCTTCTGCTGTTGGAGGAATTGGAAATATGTATAATGAACTCATTCCTTCTCTTACGTTAGGTTGTGGTTCATATGGTAGAAATTCTATTTCTCATAATGTAAGCGCAGTAGACTTATTAAATATTAAAACAATAGCAAAACGTCGTAATAATATGCAATGGTTTAAACTCCCGCCTAAAGTTTATTTTGAAGAAAATTCAGTTATGTATTTGACAGAGATGGATAATGTTGAACGTGCAATGATAGTTTGTGATCCAGGAATGGTTAATATTGGTTATACTGATATAGTTGAACAAGTGTTGAGACGCCGAGAAAACCAACCTCAAATTAAAGTGTTTAACGAAGTTGAACCTAATCCATCAACTCATACAGTCTATAAGGGATTAGAAATGTTTATGAATTTCCAACCTGATACTTTTATTGCACTCGGTGGTGGTTCGGCAATGGATGCAGCCAAAGCAATATGGATGTTCTTTGAGCATCCAGAAACTTCATTTTTTGGGGCAAAACAAAAGTTCTTAGATATTCGTAAACGTACTTATAAAATTAGCAAACCTAAAAACGCAAAATTTATATGTATACCAACGACATCAGGAACTGGTTCTGAAGTGACACCTTTTGCAGTAATTACTGATAGCGAGACGCACGTTAAATATCCACTAGCAGATTATGCGTTAACTCCCGATATTGCTACCGTCGATCCACAATTCGTATTAAGTGTACCTAAAGAGGTTGCCGCAGATACAGGAATGGATGTTTTGACACATGCCATTGAATCTTACGTCTCTGTCATGGCTTCAGATTATACAAGGGGCTTAAGCTTACAAGCAATAAAGTTAACTTTTGACTATCTCAAATCATCAGTTCAAGAAAATGACAAACACTCACGAGAAAAAATGCATAATGCTTCAACAATGGCCGGTATGGCGTTTGCAAATGCTTTTTAGGAATTTCTCATTCTATCGCACATAAAATTGGTGGTGAATACGGTATTCCCCACGGTAGAACAAATGCTATTTTATTACCACATGTCATTCGTTATAATGCCAAAGATCCACAAAAACATACACTGTTTCCTAAATATGATTTCTTTAGAGCAGATACTGACTATGCTAACATTGCAAAATTTTTAGGACTCAAAGGTAATACAACTGAAGAATTAGTGGATGCTCTAGCTAATGCGGTGTATGATTTAGGATGTTCAATTGGTATTGACATGAATTTAAAATCGCAAGGCGTAACTGAAGAGCTTCTTCATTCTACTATAGACAGAATGGCTGAATTAGCATTTGAAGATCCATGTACAACTGCTAATCCAAAAGAATCGCTAATTAGTGAGCTTAAAGGCATTATCGAAAGAGCATATGATTATGAAAGATAACTTCAAAAATGTTTAATAAAAAAGTCATAGGCCATCAAATAAAGTGACCTATGACTTTTATATTCTCTATTTTTCAATTGAATTAAAATAATTCTTTACATCTCTCCAACCACTTACGCGTTCAAATCTATGTTCATTAACATTATGAGAAGCAGTAAACATAATTGATTTCCCTTCAAAAATTTCCAATTGCTTTGGATTATCATCAATAAGATAATCTGCAAGAATAATATTCTTTCTACCACAAAATACAAAATGTTGTGGATCTAAAAAAGGAAAGAATTCTAATAACCATTCATATTTGTCATGAAAAGAGGTTGGTACATCCATCGCTGCTGTGGCTATGTATATGTCGTAATGCTCATTGAGTTGTTTTACAACTTCTTGAGCATGCGGCATTACATCTAAATTTCTAAAGAATCCAGGTTCTTTTAAAATATCCATGACTAACCCCTCATGTTCGGGTATCATATGTTTTAATTTTTTACCGTTTAATGATTCCATTTTGATATTTAAATCCGCTCGTTCATTGACCGCTTTAACAACAGCACCCAATGTATCAGCAAGCACTTCATCCATATCAATGGCGATTCTCTCTCGCGTCATGCGCTTACACTCCCTGTTCTTGATATACGTGTTTAGTATAGCAAAATTTTTTCCTTCTGTTTAATCTATTTAAGTGCGATATCACATCTTTTTAAATCAGAAGCTATCAAAGAGTGTTAGTTTAATACTCAAAATGTTTTAAAACTTCAATCATCTTATCATTTTGTTCTGATAAACCAATAGTAATTCTAACACCGTTAGGGAATAAACGTGTAATACATCCTACGTTTAACAATGCATCATAAAGTGCTTGACTTCTAGAAGTTTTAACAAAGACAAAATTAGCTTGACTTGGTAAAAAATACTGACTTTGAGGAATTTGATAAAATTTATCTCGTTCAAAACTATTTTTTTCTGTCACTTCTTTCAAATACTCTTGATCTTCTAAGGCAGCGATTGCTGCATATTCTGAAATTCTAGTAACATTAAATGGTGGACGAATAATATTCCACTTTTCAATGGCGTCTTCAGAAGCTATAACATATCCTACTCTTAATCCAGCTAATCCATATGCCTTAGAAAAAGTACGTAATAAAAAGGCATTGTCAAAATCCTCCTGTAACTTTAGCGTATCAGGAAAATCATCAGCAGTAACAAATTCTACATATGCTTCGTCAATTAATACAGGAATATCACTTGGGACACGTTTTAAGAAGTTAAATAATTCATCGTGCGAAAAGTAAGTCCCAGTTGGATTGTTAGGATTGCATAACCAAATTAAAGACGTTTTATTATCAATCTGTTGTAATATACCATCTAAATCAAATCCACCATCTTTGAGAGGCACTTGGATAACATCAGCAGATTCCACAATTGCATTATGATAATATTGTCCGAAAGTAGATTCACTAGTGATAATCTTATCTCCTGGTGATAATACGGCTCTTGATATCATTAGAATGACCTCATCTAAACCCGCGCCAAATAAAATACGAGATGCATCAACATTAAGTTGTTGACTTATTGCTTCCCTTAATTTTGGCGATCCAGATTCCGGATAATAATATAATTCATCTAAATGAGATTGAATAGCCGTTTTAACTTTTGGACTTGGACCATATACATTTTCATTTGAAGCAAGTTTATGTAATTCACCTTTAATACCATACTGTTTTTTTAAAGATTCTGGAGAAAGCCCTGGCGTATATGCTGTTAATTGGTCTAATTGTTTCTTCATACATAGATCACACCTTAAATTGACTGAAATTTTAAAAAACTTAGTACCTATTATAAACAAACTCATACCTTAAAATCAATCACACTTCTAAGATTACATTTTAAATTCGCTATATCGGTTGAAATAGTTAAATTATAAATAGCTATTCGATGTTTAAATGGTACATCGAATAGCTATCAAATCAATCTAGAAACGCACAATTTTATTTTATTAATTTTTCTTTTTCTAAGTATTCTCTTGCTACTTTATAAGGGTCCTCTTTCTTCACAGTTACCTTATAGTTCATTTCTTGCATTTCTTCATCTGTGATTCTATTCTCCAATTTATTGAGTGGTTTTTTAACTTCAGGATGGTCATTTAAATATTTTTCTTTAAATAGCGGTGCTCCTTGGTATGGAGGAAATACATGTTGATCATCTTTTAATACTACCATGTTATATTGTTTTAATTCAGCATCAGTAGAATATGCGTCTATGAGATTAATATCTCCCTTTTTAACTGCAGTATAACGTAATTTAGGTTCCATAGTTTTAACATTAGAAAGATTAAGATGGTACGTTTTTTTAACAGCTTTGTATCCATCTGGTCTATCATTAAATTCCAATGTAAAACCTGGTTTAAGTTTATCTTCCACCTTGCGTAAATCACCTATTGTTTTAATTTGATGTTTTTCCGCAAAGTCTCGTTTTACAGCTAATGCATACGTATTATTATATTTCATCGGTTTAAGCATTGTCATATGATATTTTTTTTCTAAACTAGACTTTGCTTGTTGATATACGTCTTTCTCTTTTTTAGACTTTAAATCTTCTTTCGTTAATTCACCTAATACGGTACCTGTAAATTCTAAATAACCATCAATTTCATCTGACTTAAGCGCATTAAATAAGAATGATGTTTTACCCATGCCATCTTTGACTTCTACAGTATCATCTGTGTCTTCTTCGATAAGTATTTTATACATATTAGTAATAATTGACGGTTCTGATCCCAGCTTACCTGCTAATGTGATTTTATCACCTTTTTGAGCTGCCATAGGTATAGCAATAGCTATGATAATCACAATTACAATTGTCCCTAAAGAAATGAGCAATTTTTTATATGATAAACGTTCCATGTATCTTAAAATAAAGTCAAAAATAATAGCTAGAAGTGCAGCTGGAATAGCACCTATTAAAATGAGTGAACTATTGTTACGATCTATGCCTAATAATATTAAATCTCCTAGACCACCAGCGCCTATTAAAGCTGCGAGTGTAGCAGTACCAATGATTAATACCATAGCTGTGCGTATTCCTGCCATGATGACAGGCATTGCAATAGGGAGTTCGACTTTGGTCAATCTTCTAAGTGGTTTCATCCCAATACCTTTAGCCGCTTCAATAAGAGAGGGATCGACCTCCTTAATACCTGTGTATGTATTACGTAGAATAGGAAGTAACGCATATACAACTAAGGCGATAATTGCCGGAAGTCTCCCAATTCCGAAAATTGGTATCATCAAACCAAGTAGTGCCAGTGATGGAATTGTTTGTAGAACAGCTGCAATATTCATGACGATTTCTGAAAGTTTTTTTGTTTTAGTAAGCAAAATTGCAAGTGGTACTGCTATAAGAGTTGCAATGAAAAGGGCTATAAAAGAAAGTTGAATGTGTTCAATTATAGTAGAAAATAGCTGTCCTTTTCTATCACTTAATGTCGCAAAGAACTCATTCATGTGTTGCATCCTCCTTATTGAGAGATAAATAAGTAAACACATCTTCTCTATTTAACAAATATCGACGATGTTGTTCTTTATCGTTGACCACAACTGCATCATAATGAGACAAATCTTCATAAATATTATTTAAGTACAACTCAGCATCTACTTCAGGATAATGAATAACGCTTGTGTTGTCATCTACAGGTCGATTAATTCCTAAATCTTTAATCTTCACTTGATTCACAATATTATGCGTTGTATCCAAATGACTACCCATGAATTGCTTTACAAAATCATTTTTAGGTCGCGTTCTAAAACCTTCAGGTGTATCAATTTGTTCAACACGGCCTTCATTAAGTAAACAAATTCTGTCACCTAGTTTCATCGCTTCTTGGATATCATGCGTTACAAAAACTATTGTTTTCTTAATTTGCGTTTGTAAGTCAATTAAATCGTCCTGCAACTTCTCTCTACTAATTGGGTCAAGCGCACTAAAAGGCTCATCCATGATAATAACGGGAGGATCTGCAGCTAATGCTCGCACTACACCAACCCTTTGTCGTTGTCCACCCGATAGTTCATCAGGTTTTCTATTTTTAAATTGCTCAGGGTTTAAACCTACCATTGTTAATAATTCATCCACACGTAAATTAATATCGTTATCTTTCCACTTTTTCATTTGGGGTACTTGTGCAATGTTTTCTTTGATGGTCATATGAGGAAATAATGCAATTTGTTGTAGTACATATCCAATATCCCAACGCATTTCGTAAACTGGATAATCACTAATTGGTTTATCTTTAAAATATATGTAACCTTCGCTTAAAGGAATTAAACGATTGATCATTTTAAGTGTTGTTGTCTTACCACAACCTGAAGGACCAATTAACACAAAAAATTCTCCTTCTTTAATATTAAAACTTACATTATCTACAGCAATATTATTACCATATCGCTTTGTGACATTTTTAAATTTAATCACTTTTTCACCTTCATTCCCTCTACAAAATAGTAGACCATTTTAATCTATATTCCCTATTAAATCATTTTTAATTGAAAATTAACATTTATTGTATTTCAAAATCCAAATTAACAAAAAGTATTTTTAATACTTAATATCTAACTTCATATAATTAAAAACGACGAAATCAAAAGATAGGAGATTTCGTCGTTTAATCATTTATATACTAGTTTTATAGCTTTGTATGGTTTCGATAAACTTAGGACAATAATGCTTTAATTTATAACTTCCTACACCATCAATAGCAATCATTTCTTGTTTCGATTCAGGTTTACGCTTAGCAAATTCTTCGAGTGTGTAATCAGAAAATATACTTACAGGTGCTATTCCAAGTGTATCACTTAGCTGTTTACGTACATCAACAAGCTCACGATATAACGCTCTATCCACACCTTCAACAGTGTTGATAAATACCTTCTCTTTAGTTTTTTGTTTAAACGGAGTGGTATAAACCTTGGTATGATTATTTAGTAATTGCTTCACGGATGTATCACACATAAGAATTTCATCATTTTCATTTAAATATCCTTTGAAACGTAACTCATCAATTAAGTGTGATAACTCAGATGTTGTGTAATTTTTCATCAATCCATGTGTCGTTAATTCATTATAATGATGGTGTTTTATATAATCTGTCACTTCTCCACGTAAAACTTGTATAATAACACTATAACTTTCCTGTTGCTTCATTCGAGCAATACAGCTAATAATCATTTTAGCTTCACGTGTCATATCATACGTTTTATTTTCCTGTATACAATTACTGCATTGATTGCATTCCTCTAGATTTTCATTGGGTTCAAAATAATGAACAATTGTCGCTTCTAAACACTTTTTCGTTTTGGTATATTGAATCATTTTTGTTAATTTTTCGCCCATTTTATCTTTATAGTCATCATCAGCTTGGGATACAGTAATAAAATACTCATGTAATCCCTTATCTCGTTCACTAAACAAAAGGATGCATTCACTTTTTAAACCATCACGTCCCGCACGTCCAGCTTCCTGATAGTAAGATTCCAAATCTCCAGGCATGTTATAGTGAATGACATAACGTACATTCGATTTATCAATACCCATACCAAATGCATTTGTCGCAATGACAACCTCTACACGATCATACAAGAAATCATTTTGCGCCTCAATTCTCTCTTTATTCGTTAAACCAGCATGATAAATTGTGCTCTTAATTTTTTCACTATTTAGAGCTTCGTGTAATTCTTCAACCTGCTTACGAGTGGAACAATAAATGATTCCTGCCTGTCCTTCATGATTTGCAACATAATCCACAACAAATTTTTGGCGCTGATAAGTCGGATTGACTTTGAAGATTAAATTGCGTCTTTTAATACTTGTTTTGACAACATCATTTTGTCCAATTGATAACTTAGACATGATATCTTGTTGAACTTCAGCAGTTGCCGTAGCTGTAAGTGCAACTATTGTGAAGCTTTGAGGTAATGTAAAAACTTTTTGTATGACACTTTGGTAACTAGGTCTAAAATCATGTCCCCACTTCGATATACAGTGTGCTTCATCAAAAGCGATAAGGGGTATTTTTATTTTACGTAATAAATTTAGAAAAAATGTATTTTCAAATCGCTCTGGAGCTACATATAAAAACTGAATGGCGCCACGCTTTATTCGCTCTTCAATCTCTTTTTGTTGTTTATGAGTCAAACTACTATTCAAATATGCAGCTTGAATTCCCATTGCTTGTAGTTGATCAACTTGGTCTTTCATCAAAGAAATAAGTGGACTTATAACAATAGTTGTGCCACCCTGCATTAAACCCGGTACTTGATAGCATATCGATTTACCGCCACCGGTAGGTAGTACACCCAGTGTATGCTGATGATTTAATATTTTAGTTATAATTTCTTCTTGTCCTGGTCGAAATGACTTATAACCAAAATAATGCGATAAAGTCTCTTGCATGATTACATTCCCCTTATTGTTCTTTAATTTCTTCAAGCTCACTCCATCTCGTGATGTCTGCTTCATAAGTTGCTTCAAGTTGCTCTTTTTCCTCATTAAGTTCTTTGATTCTTGCATAATTATCACTTGCATTAATCATTTCTTGTTCAAGCTCTTCTAAACGCATTTCAGTCATTTCTATACGCGTCATAATTGTTTCGTATTCTAACTTCTCTTTATAGGAAAGTCCTGTTTTCTTTTTTGGTTGATGCTTATGTTTATTTTGTTGTTCAGTTTGTTTAGATAACATGGCTTGGCGTTCATGTTCCTTTTTAAAAGATTCATAATCTTCAAATGATCCAATAATTTTTTCGATTTTACCATCATGAATAAACCAATATTCTTGTACCACTTTATTTAAGAAATAACGATCATGACTGACAGTAATGACAGAACCACCAAAATCATCAATGTAATCTTCTAAAATCGTAAGTGTTTCAGTATCTAAATCATTAGTCGGTTCATCTAAAAGGAGTACATTAGGTTTATGAACAAGTAAACGCAATAAATACAGACGCTTTTGTTCTCCACCTGAAAGTTTATAAACTTTTTTACCGTGTGTAGCGCTCGGAAATAAAAATCTTTCTAACAATTGTGTAACTGAAATTGAGGTACCATCTTTTTCTTTAGCCATTTCACTTTCTTCTCTTAGATAGTCAATCACTCTAATATCACGTTCAAGTGTCTCTTCGGTTTGCTTAAAATAAGCAACCTTAACAGTCTGACCGATTTTGAGCTCACCCTCATAGTCCTGATCTTCATTACTTAAAATATTAAGTAATGTTGTTTTCCCCGCTCCATTAGGTCCTACAATACCTATACGTCTACCACTTTGAATAATTTCAGTGACACCTTCAAATAAAACTTTATTATTAATTGATTTTGATAAATTCTTTAACTCATATACTTGTTTACCTAACCTTGAATATGCAAGATTAAGTTCACCCTTATCTTGTGTATGTTGCGTCTTAACCTCTGATTCCAGTTGATTAAATCTATTGATACGTGCCTGTTGTTTAGTAGTTCTTGCCTTTGCTCCTGCTCGCATCCATGCTAGCTCTTGTTTATACAATGCTTTTTGTTTTTCTTGTTGCTTTTGTTCTACTAATTCATTTTCTGCACGCATTACTATGTAATCTTCATAATTACCTGGATATGTTTTTAACTTCCCTCTATCCAGTTCAATAATTCGCGTCGATACTTCATTTAAAAAGTAGCGATCATGTGTTACAAATAAAACTGTATGCGGATATTGCTTAACATAATTAATAAGCCAACGGATGGATTCAAAGTCAAGATGGTTCGTCGGTTCATCTAGCAAAAGTAAATCCGGTTGCTCTATTAGAGTTTTAGCCAATACAACTCTTTTTTGTTGACCACCCGAAAGTTCAACTATTTTCTTAGTTGGATCGTGAATTCCTAGTTTAGATAAAATCGTTTTAATTTCTGCATTATAATCCCATGCATCCTTTTGATCCATTTCTTCTTGTGCTTCCATCATTTTATTAAAATTAGAGTCACTTTGATCTAACGCATAGCGATTAACCGCTTCTTCATATTTTTTTATAATTCTTAATGTAGGGGTATCCGAACTTAAAACAGCTTCGAACACAGTCATATGACCATTGAGGTCTTGTTTTTGAGAGGAATAACGAATGCGATATTGATTAGGGTGGGTAATATCTGCAGTAAAATCTTCGTCTAGACCACCAATGACTTTTAATAGTGTACTTTTACCTGTTCCATTAATACCTACTAATCCAATTCTTTCATGCTCGGATATAGATAGGTTAAGATCATTAAAAATTTTTTTATCTGCATAGGATTTATTTAAATGTTCAATTTTGTATGCTTCCATGCTTATCTTCCTTTTCAAATACTAGAAATTGTCAACTATCGAATTTTCAAAAAAATTTTGTTAAGCTAAATTCAGTTCTATATATTATACACCTTTTTAGATTCAAAAGATATAAGGAGACTTAGATATGTCAGATTTATTCCAAAACGCACCACCCTACATTCAGGCGCTTATAGCCGGAATAATCACGTGGTTACTAACTGCTTTGGGTGCGGCAGCAGTTTTTATATTTAAGAAAGTGAATGATAAAGTCTTAAATTCGATGCAAGGTTTTGCAGCTGGAATCATGATAGCAGCAAGTTTTTGGTCATTATTACAACCCGCAATTGAATCAAGTGAAAATAGCGCTATGCCATGGCTTCCTGCAGCAATAGGTTTTATTCTCGGTGGCGTTTTTATCAGGGTTCTAGATTATATTATTCCCCATATTCACCAAAATGCCCAAGATAAAAACCAACAACAAGAGGGTGTGCCTACCTCTCTTGGAAAAAATGCACTACTTGTGTTAGCTATCACACTTCACAACATACCTGAAGGACTATCTATCGGAGTTGCATTCGGTGGTGTTGTATCTGGTAACAGTCACGCTACATTTTTAGGTGCGATTGGTCTAGCAATAGGTATCGGCATACAGAATATTCCTGAAGGTGCAGCACTATCGATGCCAATCCGTGCCGCAGGTGCAACACGTTGGAAAGCATTTAATTATGGACAAGCTTCAGCAATTGTTGAGCCTATTTTCGCTACTATCGGTGCTGCAGCAATTTTAGTGGTAAATCCTATATTGCCTTATGCACTGGCGTTTGCTGCAGGTGCAATGATTTTCGTTGTTGTTGAAGAACTGATACCTGATTCTCAATCAAGTAACAACACTGATTTGGCAACTTTAAGTCTAATGATTGGTTTTACAATTATGATGATTCTAGACGTTGCACTTGGATAATTCATATCATTAAAAAAAGAATCATAATAGATTAATCAACTATATTGTTTTACTTTATATTTAGCCTTGTAACCCAATCATTTATAATCAGAGAACTTCATTGTCCTTAACATTAATCATAATAAAAATTTGAGATTTTGTTTTATAGTTAATAAAACAAATGACTTCAATTAATTCCAATATAAATAAAACATACTTATAAAGTTATATGTTGATATTAATGTTTTTTCTAAAAAAGGTGTGTCATCGAAAGTTTCAAAGTTATTTTATTTATACAAAAATATATTAAATACAGAAGTCACTCTTAAAGATATTCTAATTTCAAAATGATTAGTAAAGATATTAATATAAAAATAAGAGCCCAGGACATAAAGTTCCAGGATAAGTAAATAAAGA
>NZ_KV834758.1:86424-86988 GCF_001837945.1 Staphylococcus sp. HMSC077D08
TGAGCTGTTACTTTTATTATATTAAGTGTCATCAGCACAAATTCTAGTTCTCTTTTGACTTTATTTCTCCTTCAAACGGACATACAATTGGAACCCAAAATAAGATTCATAAATACAAAAACAAGCTCTACATCAATTTTTCTTTGACTGTAGATGTTTTTTGGTTCTGAAAGCTTTTTATTAATTTGGCCTTTAAAATATTACCAACTATAATTCTTCATTATTTTTTTATTTGTTTTTGCATCGATTAATCGTTTTAAAAGAAAACTTTTGATTTTGTGATAGCCACATCATTCGGATGCTAACATTGAGTAAATTTTCTATCTTACGTCCTGAAAACACAAATTTTGTGTAGGCATATAGAACTACTTTTAACATCATTTTTAGATGGTATGGTGTTGCACCACGATGATGTCTGAATTCATCGAATTCAGTCTTAGGAATTGTTTCAACAATATCATTCACATATTGTAACATATCATGTGTGGGGATAAGTACTGAAGTTTCCTTTAGTAAAGTAAGTTGCGTCATATTATAATCTTTATACATAAGGCACCTCGTTAA
>NZ_KV834758.1:87088-97096 GCF_001837945.1 Staphylococcus sp. HMSC077D08
TAATCTTTATACATAAGGCACCTCGTTAATTTCGTTTAGTGGTATTTGTTAAATTATACGAAAGGGACTTATTTTTTTAAGTATTTTAATGTAAAATTACATATAAACACAAAGTATTTTGGCGAGACTCTTGAGGGGACAGGACAAGCTAAAGACTACAGGATGTAGCTGTCCCCTAAGAAAGCAATCCAACAATACAAAGTATTGTAAATAAAGAAGCCAGTAAATGAATTTATGAAAACTCATTTACTGGCTATTTTGCTAGGAATTATGTCCCAGCTTCTTAACAATTTCAACTCACTGAAAAAACTATTTTTTTTCGTTCCCTTTTGGACCTGATTTATATTCATATTTACCAGGATTTACTTTTTTAAAGTCAGGATTTTTGTAGAATCTGAACAAGTCACCATTTAACACGCTGTCACTCATTTCAAGATCTTTCTCAACTTGTTTTTTATTTTTATCGAAGTCTTTAGGTTTTTCAGTAAGCAATTCATTATCTTTATTTGAGTAAATTTTACCATTCACATACTTATAATCTTCAGTGATAAAATCACCGTTTCTAAACGGTACTACGTTATTGTGTTGTTTAGAGAACATGTCAGAGCCAAACATTAGGTAATTCTTGCTATCAATACCAACAAGATGCAGTAATGTAGGCATTACATCCATTTGTCCAGCATACTCTTTATTTACGCCCCCTGATTTACCTGGAACTTTTAACCAGAAACCAGTGCGGTTTAAATCTGTAAATTTAGCTGGTGTAATCTTCTCACCTAATAATTTTTCCATAGCATTGTTATGATTTTCTGAAATACCATAATGGTCTCCATAAATCATAATGACTGAATTATCATATAGACCTTTTTTCTTAAGATCAGTAATATATTCCTCTAAAGCTTGGTCGAGATAGTGTGCCGTTTGTATATAACCGTCTACTGTTGAGTCACCAGTATTAGGTTTATCAATAGAAGCATCCTCTTCATCTAATGTGAAAGGATAGTGGTTAGTTAAAGTAATTAAGTGTGAATAAAACGGCTTTTTCATTTTAGATTGATAATCTGCTGATGCTTTAAAGAATGGTTTATCTTTTAAACCAAGATTAACAATATTGTCGTCAGACATGTCATAGTAAGTGGCATCATAGAAATTGTCAATACCGAAATGTTTATAAACTTGATCTCGATTCCAAAATGTTTTGTAGTCACCATGCATTACATTAGATGTATAACCTTGCTTTTGATCTAGTATAGCAGGTAATGATTGATACGTATTATCTCCCTTCAGTGAATAGGCAGATCCTTGCGGCAAGCCATATAAACTGTTGTCCATTGTAAACTCTGAGTCAGATGTTTTACCTTGCCCTGTTTGATGGAAAAAGTTTGGGAAATACGTAAAATCTTGGTTACCACTAGATAATTTATTTAAAAACGGTGTAACCTCTTTACCATTTACCTTTTTATTGATTAAGAAAGTCTGGAAACTTTCAAGGTGAATTTTAATTATATTTTTCTTTTTCGCTGCACCGTAATATTCAGAATTTGGTTCAGTACGTTTCTGCTTAGTGTAATTCAGCACTTTAGTTAAGTCATCTTCAGAAGCTAGTGCTTTTTGCTGATTATTTTCGATTGTTTTTACACCGTCATAAACAGTGAAGTTATATGGTCCTAAGTATTTCACAAGATATTTATGATCAAAAGTTCTTGTTAATAATTCGGGACGGTCTGTTTCTGCAAACGCTAAATTTAAGAAAAATAATGCTACTGACGTAGCCATTACAACAGGTACAAATTTTTTACTGAATGCTCTATTATCTAACCATTTACGTTTAAATATTAAAATGGCAAGGTAGATAATAGTGTCAATGAAATAGACAAAGTCATACCATTTGAAAGAAGCACTTACTGCACCACCCATTGATTCAACGTTGCCTGCTTGGTTTAGTGTACTAAAAGTTAAGAAATCTGAAAAAAATCTGAAGTACACAACGTTTGCGTAAAGTAGAAACGTAAGTAAAAATCCTCCAATAAAGATGAACCAAAATGCCTTCTTACCTTTAAAAAATAGGAAAACACTTAGTACAAGTGCAATCAAACTATAAGGATTCATAAGCAATATTAAGTTTTGTACTAAACCCTTGACACCTAAAGAAAAGTCAACATAATATGAAAAATATGTCTTCAAAGTAATGGTGAATACCGTTAATAAGAAGAACGCAAAAATTCCTATTTTCTTCTTGGGTAAACTCATGTTTGTTTCCTCCGTTTTTAGTAATGAATCATTTTTACGTTAAATGATTCACTTTACCTTCAGTTAATTCAAATTATAACTATCTTTTAAATTACTTTATATTCATTTGATCAAATCGATTATTTCTATTTATAAATTTAAAAATTTGATATAAATCGTAAATGCGAATACGTCATTGTTTAGACTATGTAGTTGTTAACTTTTTATTAAGATTTTTAAATGTTTGTAATCTTATTGTAATAAAAATACATAGTTCAATTTCTAAATATATAGTATTATGTCTTAAATATCAAGTAAAAGCACGCTATACAGGTAAATTGTCAACATAAAAGTGCTATTAAAATTTTAAATAATTGAGTTCTTTTACATATATAATGATTCATTATAAACTCAGTATTTCTTATGTTCATCAGTCTCCAGGACGATTCAATTTAAGTTCCAAATCTGATGTACGTGCACAAGACTACTTCTTTTTTATTTATGGGAAAACAATTCCATAGTTATACGTCACTTTAACATTTCTAATTGCATACGATGTTCAATACCATGGAACAATTGATTTAACCAATTGCTATACTTTATTAAGTTTTTTTCTGCAGTTTCGATATCTATAAATTGAAATTTCAATTTTGAGCCTTGTGGTTTTTGTGCTAATTTTGTTAGATGATAGCTTGCGATTGTACCTATTTGAGGATAACTTCCTAATGTATAATGATCGTTTAATAATACAATCGGTGTGCCATCTCTCTTAACTTGAATGGTTCCTCTTTTTACTGATTGATGAGCCGGCATATCATCATAGTATGCTTTGATTTGGGGTCCATCAAGCACCATACCTACTCTATTTGTTTTACTGGACACACTATATTCAGCCATTGTAAAACGACGCGTCGCCTCTTTTTTAAAATCTTCTGTTCCCTTATTTCTAATCACATGAAAAACATCCGAAACATAATTAAAAGACAATGCGTAACCATCAATTCCCCAATCAGTTGTACGTTTGTCAGATAAGTTTTCAAATAGCTTAAGATGTCGTTGAGAATAATGGTGTTTTAATTCTATTTCATCACCTTTTTTAAGCTTTCTCCCCTCAAAACCACCAATCTCCACATTAAAATCTGTAGATGCTGAATGAAGCCATTTTTCTAGTTTAAAACCGCCACCAACTGCTAGATAAACGCGTGATGTACGACTGGTTTCATTAAATTTCAATGTCTCACCTTCATTGATGAAATATAATTTATTAGGATAAATTTTCATATGTTCAGTTTCAGCTTTAAAATTTCCACCTGTTAAAGCTATTAGTGCCGGCTCAGTGAAGCGAATTGTTGCCATTTTTTGAGTCATTTCAAGTGTTGCTTCATTCTTGTCATTTGCAACCAGACGGTTGGCTATTTCATGTGCTAATTCATCTAATGCACCACTCGGGATAACACCTTCATGTTCATATCCCTTTCTTCCAAAATCTTGAAAGCTACTAAATAGACCACTATTTTCAATTATGATTGACATATTTTATAATCTCCTAGCTCTATTTCATTGATACCTTTAGACTCAAATGTGACATTGTCTCCTAGCTTTAATAATGTAAAGTTTTGTTGCTCAGGAAAGAAAAGTTGAACTGGTGTATATCCTATAACTAACCAATCATTATATGTATCAGTAGTCACTATTCCACATTTTTTCCCTTCAATAATAACTGATCCACAAGGGATGAACTTTTTCTTTTTACTTGTGTGGTTCACATGTAATTTTTTATTCATTCCGCTAAGATACGGAAATCCTGGTGAATACCCCATCATTGATACAAAATATTTTTCTTGAGTGTGTAATTTTACAAAATCCTCTAATTTGAGTTTAAGATGCTTTAACAAATGTTGTAAATCAGGCCCAAATTCTCCGCCATATATAACTGGAATATTAACAGATTGTTGTTTTTGAATATATTTCGCTTGAAGTTGTTGCCGATGATGTCTAATTTCTAATTTTATAGAATCAATTAAAGCTTTCATATATAAAAATGGTGACTGAATATGGTGATGTTTAATCATATCTCTTGCGTCATAGCAAATCATTAGGTCAGATTCTGTAGCTACAATTTCAGTAATAAATGGATATGATTTATCAATTAAATATGCTCTCAATGAAAGTAAATCTTCTGTCAGTCTTTGAGATACATTTTTCTCTATTGAAACAACAATGGCTTGGTCGCCTTGACTATATATTTTCATAATATCACCTCGTCAAAATTAATGATGATAAAACACATTCATCAATTTAATAATATGTGGCATTATAGATTGCATAAGCAAATAAACCAACACAAACGCACAAAATGTAGTTATAGTAGCTATTAACTTAGCAATAAGCACTTGATTGTTTTTAATGGCTTGGTTTGACATCTTTTTACCTAATACAGTAAGAAGTATTAATATAGCTAACCATAATAATGTCATAGGCTACCTCATTATTTTTTATCATTAAAATTCTTTTTCATAAATATATTATACATATACTTTAACACCGACAACCTCTCTTAAGCTATTGATTAAATAGACGTTGATTTGACTCGATTTGATTTTTTCTTTAAATTCTTCGATATAAAAATCTTTTTCTATAACTTCCCCTTGATCAATAAGAGATTGTCTCATACAGCCGGGGAGCATGTCTTCTTTATATGTTGGTGTATACAATTTATCTCTTTCTTGTATCATTACGTTGCCAATGTCAAACTCTAAAATTTTACCTTCTTCATCATAGATCAGTATTAAATCTGTGAAATGATTATGTGTTAAATAATCACGTTCTGTTGTTTTATTAGTTATGATTACTTTATCAATATTCTTTTTTTGTTGAACTAGTCGTGCGGTAAAAAAAGGTTTATCGGGTATCGGAAATAACTCATAGTTGAGTTCCCCTTCTTTGTTTAACGTCACCTTCAAACGATATACGCCTTTTGAATGCAAGGTTTTTATATTATGAATAAACTGCTTCCATAATAGATGATCAAATTGAAATCCTAGATGCTCACTAGAAGTTGAAATACGTTGATAATGGTATTCAAGCCGAGGAATGAATCCCCTATCCAATTTCATTGTTTCAAATAAATGCATATTATAAACGCTCCAAAATTTTAGTTTTATCGTGAAATTCTTGAACTTCATTTTCAGGTATTGAATCAATTGTTATACCAGCACCCACCCCATAAACCGCTTCTTCATGATTATACTCAATTGTCCGTATAGGTATATTAAATATCATCCTTTGGTTTGGAAGTAATAAGCCAATTGTTCCACAGTAAATGGATCTTGGCATGTCTTCCAACTGAGCTATATATTGCATTGTATTTATTTTTGGTGCACCTGTAATAGAACCACAAGGAAAGAGCGCTCGCATCATATCTATTAATTGAATGTCATCTTGTAATTGGCCACAAACTGTACTGGTCATTTGGAAAACTGTGTCATATTTCTCAATCGAAAACAGTTCAGGTACATCTATAGTTCCACTTTGAGCAATTCTTGTAATATCGTTACGTAATAAGTCTACAATCATCACATTCTCTGCCATATCTTTAGAGGAAGTTTTTAAATTATTATAATATAGCTCATCTTCTTTAACATTTTTCCCTCTAGGCATGGTTCCTTTCATCGGCTTGCTAACAATCATATTTGATTTACCTTTATAGTCACCTTTTTGAAAGAAAAGTTCAGGCGATATTGATGCTACTTTTATATCAGGTGTGTCCATTAAAACGGTATAATTACCATTTTGTGACATAGTAAGTTGATGATATAAGTGACTTATAGGACAGAAAATTTCTGCTTTTAAGCGCGTTGTGTAATTCACCTGATACGTTGCCCCTTCGATGATGGCTTTATGAATCGATTTGACCTTGTTAATCATCGCTTTATCACTTTCACAAAAATAAAATCCTTCAGTTTTTATATGATTTTTAGTAGACATTACTTTTTTTATATTTTTTATCGAATTGACCGATTTAAATGAATAAGCTGCAGCAAAAATATGGGATTGTTCCACGATATTGACCACCATTTCCTTATTAAAAAAAGGTGCTGCTTCATAAGTAACATAAAGTGCAACATAACTTCCGTTACGTTGTTCTTGTTCTGCAAAGTGAATGACATCCCCTACTTCATCAAGACGATATGCAATTTTAGAATCTTGAACGTTATCCATTTCTAATTGATAGTCTTCATAGTCCTTTTCATTCTCATAATAGCGATACTTAAATTCAATGTGCATATTTAACCCCTACCTCGGTTAAGAATAAATTTAATTGTTCGTGACCATATTCACTTAGTATTGATTCGGGATGATACTGTAAACCATAAATAGGATACTTACGATGCGCAACAGCCATGATAACATTCTCGTTGTTCAGCGCTGTGACTTTTAATGCGCTAGATATTGTAGAAGGGTCAGCCATAAGTGAATGGTATCGCATTACGTTAAAATACAATGGTAGCCCTTTAAAAATACCCTCATTGCTATGGCTTATCTTGGTAATATGTCCATGAACAGGTTTATCATTATGGATAATGTTTCCTCCAAAGTATTCAATGATTAATTGAAAACCTAAACAGACACCCAAAATGGGAACGTGACGATGAAATATTTCTAATACTGATGATAGTATTGGATAATCACTTGGTTTCCCAGGTCCAGGTGAAATGACAATCGCTCTCGGATTTAATGCATCGAGATGCTGTATCATCAAATCATTTACAGAAATGATTTTCACTTCTTCAGTAGTTTGTACCTTAATATAATCTATTAAGTTATATGTAAAAGAATCTTGATTATCTATCATTAAAATCATATTCATACCTCAATTATCGATAAAGATTGTTAATTATTATAGTTCTTACCCTCTATTATCACAGAACATGACTTGATTTTATATAGCATTTCGTTTATTCTATGTTCCGTACAAAATAATAACAGAGGTTCCTAGCCGAAACCCTCTATAAAAAACTAGACATGAAAATTTCAACAATGAATTTCTTCATATTATAACGTTAAGACTATATATGTCTTTAATATTTCTGTCTATCTTTTTTATAGAGATAGACTTTTTTTATGCAAAATTATCAAAATGATGAGGAGTCATATCAATGTCGCAAAATGACTTAAATAAAGAAAAAGCACTTGTCGTATTTAGTGGTGGTCAAGATAGTACGACATGTTTATTTTACGCTAAAAAACATTTTAAAAAAGTAGAACTCGTTACATTTAATTATGGACAACGACATGATACAGAAATTGAAGTTGCAAAAAAAATTGCAAAAGAGCAAAACTTGAAACATCATATTTTAGACATGTCATTACTATCTCAACTTACTCCCAATGCACTTACTCAACATGAGTTAAAAATTGAAGATAATGATGATGGTATTCCTAATACTTTCGTACCAGCTAGAAATCTATTGTTTTTATCTTTTGCTGGCGCGTTGGCCTATCAAATTCATGCTAAACATATTATTACTGGTGTTTGTGAAACAGATTTTTCAGGTTATCCAGATTGTAGAGATAGCTTTATCAAATCTATGAATGTAACTTTAAGTCTTTCAATGGATAAAGACTTTGTCATTCACACGCCATTAATGTGGTTAGACAAAGCACAGACATGGGCACTGAGCGATAAGCTAGGTGTGTTAGATTATATTCGCCACAACACATTAACATGTTATAACGGTATCATTGGTGATGGCTGTGGTGAATGTCCAGCATGTCACTTAAGAGCTAGAGGTTTAAAACATTATCTTGAACATAAAGGAGAAGAATAAGAAAATGCAACAAATTTATCCAAGTGTCACTCACCCATATCAATTCGAACTTAACAAAGATTTTAACTTTTCTGCTGCACATTATATTCCCTTTGAAGAAGCAGGAAAATGTATTCGTACACATGGTCATACATATTACGTCAACTTAACAATTGCTGGTAATACACTAGATAAATGTGGATTTTTAGTTAATTTTAGAGATTTAAAAAAGCTAGTTCACGAACAATTTGACCATTATTTGCTTAATGACTTGCCTGCTTTTAAGGATAAAAGTCCCTCAACAGAAATTGTCGCACAAACGATTTACCACATTGTTCAAAAAGAGTTAAATCAAAGAGAGAATCAACCGAAATGTGTTCAAGTTTATCTTAGAGAAACACCTTCAAGTTACGTAGTTTATAGACCAAAGGAAGATCAAGTGTAAATGGCTAAAATACCCGTTTTAGAAATTTTCGGACCAACAATTCAAGGTGAAGGTCGTGTAATAGGAAGAAAAACAATGTTTGTGCGAACAGCTGGTTGTGATTATAGATGTAGCTGGTGTGATTCTGCATTTACTTGGGACGGTAGTGCTAAAGAAGATATCAAATTAATGACTGCTGAAGAAATTTATGAAGCGTTACTTGAAATAGGTGGTCATCGATTTAATCACGTGACTATATCTGGAGGTAACCCTGCTTTAATCAAAGGTATACAGGAATTAGTAAATTTATTTGAAGAGAAACATATTTATACAGCTTTAGAGACACAAGGTAGTCGTTTCCAATCATGGATGACACAAATTGACGATTTAACAATTAGTCCAAAACCCCCTAGTTCGGGAATGAAAACTAATCTAGAAGTATTAGATTCTGTTATAAATCAATGTACATTTCATTCACTTAATTTGAAAGTGGTGATTTTTGACGATGCAGACTATGATTTTGCAAAATTAATTCATCATCGCTATCCTAACATCCCATTCTATCTACAGGTAGGCAATCCTTATCTTGATGATAACGTTGACCAACATACAGATAAATTACTTGAAAGATATGAGAAATTAGTGGATCGTGTAATGCAAAGTAGTGATATGAATCATGTCTATGTACTACCACAATTACATACATTATTATGGAGTAATAAAAAAGGCGTCTAATATTGAAAATACGTTAAATATTTCTGAGTGTTATGAAATGATTAAGTTAATGTTAATTGGTATAATGAAGAGATGAAGAATTACGAATAGGAGTTCAACATGATTATATATATATTAATTAACATCGCCATCGTCTTGCTAATTCTTGGCATCGATTTATACCGACATCGTTTCAGACATCTTAAGTTTAGCTCCATATTATTATCTATTTTAATCAATAGTGTGATTGATATTTGTGCGATTAATCAATTCAATTTTATTACGATGTTTACCGTCACGCTCTTTATGATATGGACACTTTTACAAATATATTTAAATTTCAAGCTATATCCTTTTGTAATTTCTGACCAAAAGTTTATTGCTATAATACTAGCTATTGTTATAAGCTTATTGCAATTTATTACAGATAAATCGAGCACACAATCGGTGTATATGTCCATCCCATATTTATCACCCACGATATTTATAATAGGTGCGATTTTACTTTTTGTAGGTACTTTCAAAATAGACGAAGTTGAACGTCTTTCACTATTTCGTAAAATTAAAAGACCAATGACAACAGGTACAATTATTATTATCCTATCTCTCATATCAACGATGATTTTAACGCCCTTTTGGTATGTCTTTTTAATCATTTATAGCTTACTCATTGGTTTTATATTATGGCAAGGTGTTTTTTTCATAAAAAATAAAAAATAATTATCGTTGTTACAGTTAAAATAATCCTTTCACATTAAAATACGATACATCATCCAAACTTTACATTGATTTATAAGATAGAGGCTGGGACATAATTCCTAGCAAAATAGC
>NZ_KV834759.1:0-89526 GCF_001837945.1 Staphylococcus sp. HMSC077D08
AGTGGCTCTTATGCATTTTTAAAAAATGTAAATTTAAAAAGCACAAAAATGACTTTTTAGTTTAAAATCATCTTTGTGCTAAATTGTTCTAATTTAAATGCAAGTTTTAATACTTCTACATTCCGTGTTTCATATTACCCATATCATGGATTTTTGACATTAAACCATGAGGTACGTCATCGTGATCAACTTTCTTAACTTTAGTAATTTTTCCAGTCTTTTCATCTTTAAAAAGCATGACAAAATCTTCTTTATTAACTGACACATTAGCATCTTTTGGTAATTCTACGTTTTTTTCAATCTTTTCATTTTTCGTATTAATCATTTTATCGATAGTCGTGCTATCTTTCATAATACCGTAGTATGAATCTTTCTTACCACCCACGAACATCATGATTACTAGTACAATACATACAATAACCATAACTGCGATAAGGCCTATACCTAATCCTTTTTTATTTTTCATTATTGAAAACTCCTTTATCTATATTAATTCATTTATACATAATTTTAATTCATTTTGCAATTATATATTGTAGTATAAAGAAAATAAAGTTTATAAAATGGAGCTTGATGATATGATTGACAAAAAATGGACAATAAATAACCGCATCATAATCTAAAATGATTACAATACGGTAAATTTTGATATGACTTTATAATTCAATTGTAGCTGGCGTATCTAGTTCATCATCATTCATTAATTTAATTGAACGCGGTATAACTTTGAGTACACATAATTCTGAATCTTCTTTTGAATTGAAAAATGTTTTGTCTTGAGTTTCCCATAACCAATCAATAACTTTTTGATCTTTGACAACTTCTATAGTGGCATCTATTTCAACAAAGCTATTATTTGTTGTTTCGTTATAGCCTAATAAAATGTGAGCATCAGGATTATTTTCTATTTCTTCGACTTTTAGTGAATTGATATTCGTTTTTGTATATAAGTTTAAGTCATCATTGTAAAAGACCATATATCTGCTATTAGGTTTATTATGATGTGCAGTTGATAGGACACCAATTTTTGAAGAACTTAATACCTTTTCTATTGCTCTTGTCACTTGTTGTTTATTCAAAATTATCATCTCCTTATTATTGTGTATATCCTTATCACACATAATTTAAACGATACAACCTTATGATGATTTTTAAGAAGGTTTAAAACAAATATATTTGACTTCATCGTGTTTTAAGGTGACTTGGAAAGGAAGATGATGGTCATGTTGTATAGCTAATTCTGTTTTTGGTTGATTTGATTTATCAAGTTCATCAAGAATACTACGTTCAATATAAAATTGTTGTTTAGTTTCTGGTAGAAGATTTTGAATTGCGCCATGCTCATGATTTAACGTTTTAATAATAATTAATGAGTTGGTTGATAATGTATTTTTAAATACGTAGCGCTGTTGACTATCAGATAGATAACGATCATTTATTTTATTAAATAATAAAAAGTGATAGTTACCATCTTTGCGACTCATTAAAAAATTGTTGGCTATCTCTAAAGGTTCATTTAAAAATGATTCAATTAATTTATAGAGGTGCATGAGAGGTAGAGGACTACCATAACGATTAAATAAGGCAATAAAAGGGCTCTCATCTTCTATCAGTTGATAACTTACACCACCCCCGTAACGCATTAATGCGACTAAATGACAAACAAGGTCAGATAATTGAAGTGGATAAGTACCATTGTTTGTATATTTAAAACACTTTAAAGATAAATTATTGTAAACAAATTTAGTTGAAGGTATACCAGAATCTAATATAAATTGTTTATAATTTTCAAAGTGTGTGGACGAATGTAAGTACGATTTACGTTTGGTAATTAATGAGTTTTTAGTTTCTAGATTTTCAATGTCTATAAAATAGTAATCGAAATTCAATCGCTTCATCATATCATAAGTTCGATCAATAGAAGAATTTTGGTGTAGTAATCCTTCAACAGTTATACTATAACGAATAGCCTTATTTTTATTTTTAATTTTTAAATGGCATAAATGTATATCGTTCACTGACAAACTCTCAGTATCAAAGACTAACATAAATTTAACCATTTTTTTGTTCATTTTATAATCTTGGTGGCTATTAAGAAATAATAAAATTATTTCTTTGATAGATTCAAATTCATTTGTAGATGTTAATCTCATGGCTAAACCTATATTTTTTTCGAATAATTTTTCAAAGCATCGATTTAATAAATTAAAGTTCACCTCTCGCGTCGAAATATCAGTAATATCATTGATAAAAATTACAGCTTGTGGCATGGAGGTAAGATCAATGTTGTAATATTCATTAAAAACAAATTGAAATAATTCGTTGAAATTTTGAAAACGTATAAACGCTTTAGAGTTTTTAGTCTGATCTTGAGGATAAAATTCATTGATATCTCTTTCAGTTGTTTCAGTAGCCAAATGATCACTAAACTCAAATTGATTAATTAATTCAATATATTGTGAAAAGTCAGTATCACTAAAACTTATCGAAGGTAAGGGGTCTAACTTAGAGTTAAGCGTTCGGTATTGTTTTGGGCTACAACCTAAATAATTTTTAAATTGATTTGTAAAATTGGTATGACTACTAAATCCAGATTGTTCTGAAATAGCGTTAATCGAGTCCTCAGTTGAAAGTAGCCTTTTTATAGAGTCAATCACTTTTAAGCTTGTAAAATAATCTTTAAAATTCATATTAAGATATCTTGCAAATAGGTTAGAACAATAAGATTCAGATATATTACAATGTTGAGCTACTTCTCGTAGTGAGAGTGACTGTGATACTTTTGAATGAATAAATGTTAATCCTTCAGTAAACACTGAATGATTAACTGCAATTTGAGGAATATATTTTTTCTTATATCGAATGACTGCTTCTTTTAGAAGCGTCTGTATTATTTTAGAGATGGATTGCTCATCTTGATTTTCTCCTTTTATTAAATGTTGAATAGCTTGTAAAATAATTGTTTTAACAAAACTGCTTGATTGTAATAAATGCCTGTCAAAATAACATTTAAAAAATTTATTGTCTTTACTATAAAAATAAATAACTGGAATAGAAAGTAATACGAGATTCGAAGCACTATTAATAAAATAGATGTCAGATTGATTAATGATAGCTATATGATTACCTAAATCTTTTGTTTCACCATTTATTGTGATTTTTAAGTCATTTGTAAGTGAAAACATTAGAATAATTCTATTAATATTGCGTTCAGGGGGAGAATGATATTCTTTATATATATTTAAAAAACATGTCATTGTATATTACATTAGCTCCTTGAATGAATTGAATAACTAAATTTAAATGTGACCGTGTATATCTATTTCGCTCAATTATTTAGTTGTTTTGATAGAATAATAAATGTAATTATAAGCGATTGATAAAGAAATAGTAATAGTAAAAAATAAAATTTTTCTTGGCTAAATATAGAAAATTGTTAGAAATTATAAGTTTCGCACAATATAAAAGTTGATTTAGGAATATAGGGTCATTATTTTGGAAAATTTAGATAGAGTCAAAAAGAGATTTTTACTACATAATTAATGTTAGATTTCGTTTCCTTTTAAAAATCTAAAAGAGTAATTTAGAGGTTTAGGGGAAGTTCGAATGAATTATAAAACGAAGTCACTGTAATTAAATGTACGCTGCTCATTTCAACGTTAATCGAAAGAACAATAAAAGGGATATCGACCATAACAAGACTCAACATGTTAGATGTGTCATTATTTAGCACTTATTACTAATTGAGTAAAAATGTTTCATGCTTATGTAATCTTTTAAAACTTTTCCAATTACATCAATGAATTTAACAACTAGAAAACACAAGCACCATGATCTGAAAACAACTCCATTAAAATTCTATTTCTTGATTATTAATTTTTTAAATTAAGATGAATAAACATTAGTATATGGGTAGTTTTGATGAAAGTTAAACATTTTATTTCAACATCAAGAATCAACATCTATGCACGTTTTAAATGTACCATAAGTTTATGTTCATTATTGAAGTAGCAACAATTAGAATTTTGAATTAAAATGACTCTCCCCCAAAGTAACATTTAATTTAAATTTTAAGCATTGTCATGGTGTTCGCCGAAAAGTTTTAGATTTTATTAAGTATTCATATCGCTTTTAATTCTTTTCAACAAATAGTTTAAGGACATAGTCTCAAACATACTTATAAACTCCATTGTCTTATAAACTATAAATGTGAGTGATTTGATAAGTAGAATTCTCATATAGATGTCATCATCTATAGGCGTACATTTTCGCAAGATTTTCTGTATAAACGATATGTACAGATTTTAAACTGCCTGCAAAGTTTTAAACCACTGTGCCGGCAGTTTTTTTATGTTCAAACCAAATATGACATATAAATAAAGATGTGTTTTTACTTATTCGTGCCAGTATGACGTAATATAATTGTTAAATGATTTTGTTACTTCATTTTGTAATATTGAGTATAGTACTTTGTTGTAAGTACTCGACAGCATATTTATCTGCTAAATTTTTTAAAAAAGACAACAGTTCAAAATAGTCAATTTGATTTTCAATATACAACTCCTTTAATTCTCGACTATGTTGTTTTTCATATTGTGTACATTGTTTTTTGAAGTACCCCCACATATGTTCGAAAGCATTGATGACTGAGCCTTTGGTCGGTGTAATGGTTAAAGCTTGCGCAATATGTTCTTCCACTTCATCCAATGTGGTAGGTGATTTTAGTAACGTTCTTATCGAATGATATGAATTTTGATCATGAAATAACACACGATATTTTTCCTCACGCCACAATTTTTCTATTTTTCCGCGTTCTTTCAACTAAAGACCCTCCATAACGATATTGATTTAACTGCAGATATTAAAGCTAGTTTAATATTTTTCAAGAAAAATGAATAGGGGTATTGTGTAAATGATTGGAACCGGTTACAATATAATTAAG
Source organism: Staphylococcus sp. HMSC077D08 (assembly GCF_001837945.1). NCBI lineage: Bacteria > Bacillati > Bacillota > Bacilli > Caryophanales > Staphylococcaceae > Staphylococcus > Staphylococcus sp. HMSC077D08. The sequence continues at coordinate 4,943 of NZ_KV834759.1, forward strand.
TGATTGGAACCGGTTCTAAAAGGAGGATGAATATGAGTTATAAAAAATCTGCTGAAGAAATACTTAAAGCAATTGGCGGTGAAGAAAATTTAGATGCAATGGCACATTGTGCAACTCGATTACGTTTAGTACTGAACGATGAGAGTAAAGTAGATGAAGATACCTTGTCTAATATGGACGTCGTCAAAGGAACATTCTCTACAGGTGGTCAATACCAAATTATTATAGGTTCAGGGACAGTAAATAAAGTATTTAATGAATTAGAAAAAATAACTGGAAAAGAAGCATCTACGACTTCAGAAGTTAAAGATAAATCATCTAAGCATATGAATCCTTTCCAAAAATTTGTGAAAATGTTATCTGATATCTTTGTTCCTATTATTCCGGCTATTGTAGCTGGTGGTTTGTTAATGGGATTAAATAATATTTTCACAGCTAAAGATTTGTTCTATGATGGTAAATCTATCATAGATGTGCATAGTCAATTTTCTGGCTTGGCTGATATGATTAATATATTCGCAAATGCACCTTTTACGTTATTACCAATACTTATTGGTTTTAGCGCAGCTAAGCGATTTGGTGGCAATCCTTATTTAGGTGCAGCGCTAGGTATGATACTCGTTCACCCTGGATTGATGAGTGCATATGATTTTCCAAAAGCTTTAGAAGCAGGAAAAGTTATTCCACATTGGGATGTCTTTGGGCTACATATTAATGAAGTTGGTTATCAGGGACAAGTATTACCTATGCTCGTAGCAACATATATTTTAGCTACAATTGAAAAATGGTTACGTAAGGTTATTCCAACTGTGTTAGATAATTTATTGACACCATTATTATCAATTTTTATTACAGCATTTATAACATTTTTATTTGTAGGACCTGTCACTCGTCAATTAGGTTATTGGTTATCTGATGGATTGACTTGGTTATATGAATTTGGTGGCGCTATCGGTGGACTTATATTTGGTTTATTATATGCGCCAATCGTCATTACAGGAATGCACCATAGCTTTATTGCAGTTGAAACGACATTAATTGCTGATGCGACTAAAACAGGTGGCTCATTTATCTTCCCAATCGCAACTATGTCAAATATTGCACAAGGTGGCGCAGCTTTAGCTGCATTCTTTATCATTAAGCAAAATAAAAAATTAAAAGGTGTTGCTTCCGCAGCGGGTATTTCAGCTTTACTAGGAATTACAGAACCAGCAATGTTTGGTGTCAATCTTAAATTGAGATATCCATTTATAGGTGCTGTTGCAGGATCAGGTATAGGTGCTGCTTATATTTCATTCTTCAAAGTAAAAGCGATAGCGCTTGGTACAGCTGGATTACCAGGATTTATATCTATAAATCCTACACACGCTGGTTGGTTGCATTACTTAATAGGAATGATAATTGCATTTCTTGTTTCAGTTGTCGTCACTTTAGTACTTTCTCGTAGAAAAGCAAATAAGACAGCTGTTGAATCATAGTAGGGACTTAAAATTTTGACACAATTTTAAATATATAATAATACCCTTAGTTAGATTGAGTACCAATCTATAACTAAGGGTATTTGTTGTTATAACTTTTGTTTTTTCCATAAAAAGATACTAACGATAGCTACTAGAATAAGTGAAATTCCTACAACAATAATCCAAGACACGTAACTATGATCATCAATTGGTAAGGGTACATTCATACCAAAGAAACTAAAGACGAGTGTAGGAAGGGTCAAAAGAACCGTAAACAACGTTAATGTTTTCATGATGTTATTCATATCATTTGATAATAATGAAGCATACGAAGAAGTGATACTCTCAAGTATTCGTTGATGTAATTCAGTTGTTTCAATAGCTTGGTTGTTTTCTATCACCAAGTCTTCAAGTAGCTCTTCATCCTCTTCAAAACGTTTGATTGCAGGAAGGCGAAAGAGTTTTTTAATAATTGTGTCGTTACCTTTTAGTGCAGCTAAGAAGTATACTAAACTTTTTTCTACTTCCATTAGTTTAAAAAGCTGTTTATTTGTAATGTTATTTTTGAGTTCTCTTTCAATACGAATCCTAGATTTATTCAGCAATCTTAAATTTCTATTGTAGTGATTAGCTATTGTTGTTAGTATTTCAAGTGCAAATCGACTGTGAAATTTTAAGTTAATATCTTCTTGTTTAGCAAAGTTTTCTAAAAATTCATTTTCAGCATCGCAAACAGTCATAACGATACCATTTCCAATAATAATGCCTAATGGGATGGTCACAAAGGACAAGACACGTCGATTGGTAGAATTGACGATAGGTAAGTCAATAATAATTAGCGAGTATCCCGTATCTTCGTCATATTCAATACGTGCGCTCTCTTCAGAATCTAACGGATCTCGAATAAAATCCTCAGGTATATTGTAAAATTCCATCAAACCTTCAATTTCTTCTCTATCTGGTTCTACTACATTTATCCATGAAGCGCTATGATTGATTTCAGTTTCAATAATTTGTGAAGGATGATGAAGTGCGTGTTTATAAGCTGTAATCATAATTAATAGTTCCTTTCAAAGTCCACTAGAATAAGGATGATACTAAAGTTAGTTAAATAAATTTTAAACTTTTAAATTTGTGGCATCAAACTTCTTAAACTTCGGACATAATTTTTAAATATCATACTCTCTTGGCCTAAATATGATATATAAAGTTGAATCACATTCATATTGTATAGTTAGTTATAAGAAAAGCAGATGAATTTTGCTATATTATCAATCTAGCTACTAATAACTTTAGATTGTACATTAATCATTAAATATATAATTTATCTTTAAGGCATATGCAGATTGCTTAAGATTTAATAGTATGGTTAATTATAATAAACTTTATACAACTTATTCAATCTTCGAATTTTTGTTGATCACTTAGTAAGGTGATTCTAAAATGAGTAAACTTTATTTTATATTACAAATTGCCATTTTGCTACATTCTTAATTGATTTATTAACTTTATGATTTATCTATACTTGTATTTAGTTTACTAGTTAAAATTTCTATTTTTATATTTGTGTCTAATTCGAAAAAATTAGAATAGTTATTGTTAAAACAAGTGATTATGTCTAATATGAAAAACGGAGCAAAATTTTTGTATGAAAGGAGGAGGGTTCGGTGTTAAAAATAATGTCTAAATTTAGTGCTACGTTAGTTATTATGTTTTTAATAACTTTATCGCCTATTTTTCAATATCAAGTTTCTGCACATGCGACTTTAGAAAAATCAACACCACAACAGCAAGGGATTATTAAACACAAACCAGAAGTAATCAAGTTAGAGTTTAATGAACCTGTGAATACCAAATACTCAAGTGTGACCTTATTTGATGATAAAGGTAAAAAGATTAAAGACCTTAAACCAATCACAACTGGATGGTCACAGACAGTCGTATTTTCATCTGATCAAATTGTTAAAGGAACGAATAAAGTTGAGTGGCATGCAATATCTGCAGACGGACATGAAGTTGGTGATACGTATGAATTTTCAGTAGGAAAAGTGACGGCTAAAGATGTAGATACATCTTCTCCTTTTTATGAACAGTCTCAATTTTGGTTTGGATTATTAAGATATGTTACAGAAGGTGCAACCTTTCTACTTATTGGCTTGTTTTGGTTAAATGGTATTGCTAAGAAACGAGGATTAAGACAATTTAATGTGTTACCAAAGCAATCAGAAATTGCATGGATTATGGCTATGTCAGTACTCGTGAGTCTCGTTGTTTACATGATGACACTCACATCTGATATATTAGAAGATATTTTATCATTTAAATTAGAAGTGATAATGCAATTTCCATATATATTAAGCTCTATTTCACTAATCATTTTGTTTATACTTTTCGTATTAAAGGATATGGAAAAAATATGGTACTGGCTCATTTCAATAATTATGATTGCTGTGATAAGTATGTCTGGACACGTGTGGTCACAGCAAGTGCCATTATGGTCAATCATCATAAGAACAATTCATCTTATAGGACTAACGTTATGGTTAGGTTCACTCGTATATCTCATTTGTTATGCTATTAAAGTGAAAACTGATCAGTTGACGAATGTAAGACGCATGCTTTTAAAAGTTAATATCATTGCTGTGATTATGCTCGTTTTTACAGGGATTTTAATGGCTATTGATGAAACGAATATTTTAACACTTTGGAATAACATCAAAGCGTGGTCCATATATCTTATTATAAAAATTGTGGGAACAATGACAATGATGCTGCTAGGTTTGTATCAGACGATGCGAGCTTTGAAACAGCGCCAACAGGTCAATCGTTATGCGCTTATATTTGAGTTGTTAATCGGTATTATTTTAATTTTTGCAGGTATTATGATGAGTCAAATGAATATACCTAGTTAAGGAGGAAAACGATGTTACGCAAGTTACTACCACTGACTTTAATAGTGTTTTTTGGTTTAGGATTTTTTAAGTTTGCAGATGCACATGTCACACTGAATCCAAACGAAAGCGAACCTGAGTCGTATGATAAGTACGATGTACGCGTACCAGTTGAGCAAAATGATCATACTGTGAAAGTAGAATTAGATGTGCCGAAGGGATTAAACGTTGAGAGTGTTAAACCTGTCCAAGGTTTTGAACATCATTTTTCGAAAGATAAAAAGGGAAATATTATCAAAGTTACTTGGACAGCTACTGGTAAAGGTATTGGTCCACACGAATTTATTGAGTTCCCTATTGTAGTGGCAAATCCTAAAGAAGAAGGAAAGTTCAAATGGAATGCTATTCAAACTTATGATAATGGAGATGTAGTTAAATGGACTGGTAAAGAAGATAGCGAACACCCAGCACCAACTACAACTGTAAAAAAAGGAGCAAATCCAAATGACACGCATTCTGACTCAAGTCAAGGTGATTCTATCGCTTTATGGTTAGTTGCTATCGTGGCAATTGTGATTTCGTTGATTGCACTTTTTAAACAAGCGCGTTCTAAAAAGTAATCATTAACGGGTTAGAAATATATATACAATTTTCTAATTTAAAGCAATCCACTTAGATCTATATTTTAAAAATTGCATTCATCATTTATCAAGATTGATTAGGATGTGAGTTATTTAATTCAAATATCTTTCTCACTTGATTGCGTTTATTCTATGGTCGCTATTTTGTCACTTTAACTAACACAAATATGTTTTATAATATAATCTTAAGGAGGGTTCTTTATGCGTAGATTATTATACTCTTTTTTATTTTATATGATCATAGGCTTATTAAGTGGCTTTTACTACAGAGAATTAACTAAAGCGCATGACTTTGTGGGTGACACGCAATTGTCTTTAGTGCATACACATACACTTATCTTAGGCATGTTTATGTTTTTACTCTTATTACCACTTGAAAAAGTATTTAAATTAAGTAGTTACTACTTATTTAATTGGTTCTTTTTCGTGTATCATTTAGGTGTGTTAATCACGATTTCAATGATGACAGTTAAAGGTACATTCCAAGTTATTGGTAAAAAATTTTCACCTGAAATGTTTGCGGGATTTGCAGGCATAGGTCATACAGGTATGCTTGCTGGTTTACTGTTACTGTTTTTCTTATTAAGACAGGCTATTCTTACAGAACCTAAAAAATAAAGTCGAAATACTAAAAAATATTTGGTAGAGTGGATTTAGATTTTAAATAACCAGATAGGTGATAGATAATGACTAAGATTCACTTTGAAGCACCCAGTCCCGAGGATTACTGTAATTTAAGAGTTAATGCTGGAATGAGTAGTAAATCGATTGAAGCGGCAATAAAGGGGCTTCCTCATGCATGTTTTAATGTGACCCTTTATGAGAATGATATGTTGATTGGAATGGGGCGAGTGATTGGAGACGGTGGCACAGTTTTCCAAATCGTCGATATTGCTGTGAAAGATACATATCAAGGGTTGGGTCATGGAATGACAATTATGCATGAAATAATGAAGTATATTGAGAGTGTTGCTGAAGAAGGTACATATGTGAGCTTGATAGCAGATTATCCGGCAGATCAATTATACGAGAAGTTTGGATTTAAAAGCACTGAGCCTTATTCAAAAGGTATGTATATCAAATATTAAATGTTAAATATTAAAGTGAAAACGTCATAAAATGCATTTGCTTTTGCATCTTATGACGTTTTTTAGTTATTTAAACATTGAAATCAATGACAATACGTCCAGTATTATGATGATTGATGACTTGATCGATAGCTTTTGGGATTTCATCGAATGAAATAACATGTTTGATGTCATGTAATTGTTGTGGTTTTAAGTCTTTTGCAAGTCTTCTCCAAACACGTTTTCTTAGTTTAATTGGAGTAAATACTGAATCAATACCAATTATACTTGTTCCTCTTAAAATGAAAGGAAAGACGGTTGTTTCAAAATTGTTACCACCAGTCATGCCAATTAATGCAACACTTCCATTGTTATCCAATCGTTTGACGATGTACGGTAAGTTTTCACCACCAACTGGATCAATGGCTGCTTGCCATGTTCTCTTTTCTAATGGTTTACTATTATCTTCTGGTAAACGGCCAATTACTTCTTTAGCACCAAGCTTTTTAAGTTTTTCTTCAGCGTCATCTCTACCTGTACTTGCAATAACATCATACCCTAAGTTATTTAACATGAGTAATGAAATCGTACCGACACCTCCAGTGGCACCTCGTACAAGCACTTCTTTACCTTCAATAGACATACCTGATTTTTCAAGTTGTTCTATAGCTAAACCTGCTGTATAGCCAGCAGTACCATAAATCATAGCTTCTTCCAATGTTAAATCTTCAGGTAATTCAATCACCCATTCTGATTTAACACGTGCATATTCACTGAACCCTCCATAATGACTTACACCTAAATCATAACTTGTTACGATGACTTTATCTCCAACTTCAAAGCCTGGAGCATTTGTTTCTTCAATGGTACCTGCTAAATCTATACCGGGCACCATCGGATATTGTTTTACTATTTTGTTATGATCCTGAGTGGCTAGTGCGTCTTTATAATTTATGCCAGAATAATGTACTTTTATTAAAACGTCACCGTCAGGTAAGTCATCTTTAGTTAGTTCTTTATAACTATTTGAAACAATACCGTTATCATCTTGATCAACTACAAAAGCTTTGAATTTTTCTACCATATTTCTACACTCCTCTAATGATGAATTGAATCAATATTAAATTTTAAAGATATTCTTTCATGGTTCCCTTGATATTACCTTGTTTTTATTTTTAATATAAGGAAAATTCTTTTATAACAAACTTTACATCATTCATTGTATAATTTAATTTGAAAATTTAAAACTTATTAATAGCAAAAATGTCAATGTACACATCTAATTCACAAAATTAATTTTTTAAGATTTTAAAGAGGGGGATTTAAATGGGGGAAAGGATAAGAAGTGTTCAAATAACTGAGGTAGAGCAACTACAACTAATTGCTAAAAGAACATTTTTTACAACGTTTAGAGAATCTTATAGTGATGAGGACTTCAAGAAATTTTTCAATGATGCATATGATATAGATATGTTGAGAAAAGAATTGGAACAAAGTAATTCTTTTCATTATTTTTATGAAGTTGATCAAAATATAGTAGGTTTCTTGAAATTGAACATTAATGATGCTCAGACTGAAAATAAAGGACAAGCATATTTGGAAATACAACGCATTTACTTTGATGAAGCATTTCAAGGGAGTGGTAGAGGACAATTATTTATCAATTTAGCTATTGATCAAGCTATCAAATTTGGGAAATCGAAAATATGGCTTGGTGTTTGGGAGCATAATCCTAAAGCGCTTAGTTTTTATAAAAATAGGGGATTTAGAGTTACAGGGTCGCATCAGTTTTATACCGGAAGTGTAGTAGATAATGATTTGATTATGGAATTGGATGTTCCTACAAACTATAAATAAAGTTTATAGTTCAATCACAAAATATAAATGAGCTAGGGTTATGTTTAATATTGTTCGCATTTAGCATTAATATTAGATATAATTGTAGCGTTGAATTTTAGTACAATATCTATGTAATTGTATTCAAAGTGAAGTCATCGAAATTAAAAATGCAATCAATATATACAGATTAGGTTTATATTTTTAATAGGTAATGATAGTTATTATAGTGACATTTAAACATACAACCTAAATTTTATAAGATGTTGTCGATTTAATATAGAGAGAAAGGACGTATAGTATGAATAAACTGACAATTATTGTCACGTATTATAATGCGGAGGAATACATCACAGGTTGCTTAGAGAGTATTAAGCAACAACGTACACAAGATTTTAATTTGATTATTGTGAATGATGGGTCGACAGACCAAAGTAAAAAATTAATGGATGAAGCTATTAAAGACTATGATAAAAACATTCGATTTATCGATTTAGATGAAAATAGTGGTCATGCACATGCGCGTAATATTGCATTAGAAGAAGTGGAAACACCTTACTTTATGTTTTTAGATGCAGATGATGAATTAGCTTCTTATGCAATCACGTTTTACTTAGAAAAGTTTAATGATACTGATGGTTTAATTGCTCCAATACATTCTTTTACTACACAACGTCCGCAATTTGTTGATTTAGATCGAGTAAGGGTTGAATATTTTAATGCCAAAGGGAATATTAATTCATTTTTAAGAAAACAGTCAGCTTGTAATATTATTTTTAGAACAGCTATTGTCAAAGCGCACCATATTCGATTTAATGAAAATTTAAATACATATGTGGATTGGTCATTTGTTCTTGAATATATGAAGTATGTAAATAAGTTTGTTCGTATTTTTAACTTCCCATTTTATTTTCGTGGGGAAGTCTATGATCCATTTGAAACACTTACTTTAAGTGAACAAAATTTTGATATTTTATTTAAAGATTACGTCAACAGCTTTTATGATGCCATTAAACGAGCAACAAACCCAAAAGTTCGAGAATTTATTGTCACTAAAATGGGAAATAAAATCGCTAATGAATTTGAACCAACTCGATATGATATTAATGAACGCTATCAAACACATAAGGATACGCTTGTTGAATTATCGAAATTTTTACATGTCCATTTAGTTAAAAATCAAAAGCTAATAAATAAAATTGAAACAATTTTGTTAATGAATAATGAAACTGATAAAGCTTTTAAAGTTAATCAATTTAGAAAAACATTGCGACATGTTAAAAATATTGTTTTAAGAAGAAAAAATAAAGAACGTTCATTGTATGACTTAACAGATAAAGAAGATAATGTTAAACCGAAAACGATTGTCTTTGAATCGTTCGGTGGTAAGAATTACAGTGATAGTCCAAAGTATATTTATGAATATATGCAAAAGTATTATCCTAATTATCGCTATATATGGTCATTTAAGAATCCTGATAAAAATGTCGTACCGGGTAGTGCTGAAAAGGTTAAGCGTAATTCAGCAGAGTATTATCAAGCTTACTCGGAAGCAAGTCATTGGGTATCAAATGCCCGTACACCACTTTATTTAAATAAAAAAGAAAATCAAACGTACATTCAAACTTGGCACGGTACACCATTAAAACGGTTAGCGAATGATATGAAAGTGGTTCGTATGCCGGGCACTACGACTCCGAAGTATAAGCGTAATTTTAATCGTGAAACATCACGTTGGGATTATTTAATTTCGCCAAATAGATATTCAACTGAAATATTTAGAAGTGCTTTTTGGATGGATGAAGAGAGAATATTAGAGATAGGTTATCCTAGAAATGATGTATTAGTGAATAGAGCCAATGATCAAGAGTATCTAAATGAAATTAGAACTCACTTAAATTTACCTAGTGATAAAAAGGTTATTATGTATGCTCCGACCTGGAGAGACGATGAATTTGTGAGCAAAGGAAAATATTTGTTTGAATTAAAAATTGATTTAGACAACCTTTATAAAGAACTCGGAGATGATTATGTGATTTTATTACGCATGCATTATCTCATTTCTAACGCACTTGATTTATCCGGTTATGAAAATTTTGCAATTGATGTTTCAAACTATAATGACGTCTCTGAATTATTCTTAATAAGTGATTGTTTAATTACAGACTATTCATCAGTAATGTTTGATTATGGTATTTTAAAACGCCCTCAATTTTTCTTTGCATATGATATAGACAAATATGATAAAGGATTACGAGGATTCTATATGAATTATATGAAAGATTTACCAGGACCAATTTATACAGAACCATATGGCCTAGCTAAAGAACTAAAAAATTTAGATAAAGTGCAACAGCAATACCAAGAAAAAATAGATGCATTTTATGATAGATTTTGCTCTGTAGATAATGGTAAGGCGTCTCAATATATTGGAGATTTAATTCATAAGGATATCAAGGAACAATGATAAATTTCATACTTAATTAATAATTATAGGGTATAATATTAATGAGCAATTAATATTATGCCCTTTTTAATATTTTAATTGAAATTCAATTCAACATGATAAAGAGACAAAGTAGGAGGCGGTTTCAAATGAAAAAAGTATTAGCAAGTGCAACGATTTTATCATTAATGTTAGTAGGCTGTTCCAATGGAGGAAATGATGAATCGAGTCATAAAGATGATAGTTCCAAAACAGAACAAAAGGATAAATCATCATCTCAACATGACTCAAAAAAAGATTCGAAACGTAATGATACGATTAATAAGCAAGACAATCAGGAAAATAACAATAATAAAGAACGAACAAGTAATCAAAATCCAAATGTAGGAGAGCAACGAACAAGCGAAAGACCAACAACAAATTCAAACGGAAATTCATCGGATAATCAAAATAAACAACAGCAATCAGTACAAGATAATCAGAATAAATATGTAGCACCATACCAAAGTGAAAATGCGACACGTGTTGCTCGATATCTTTCTCCATTTGAGGGCGACCGCAGTCAAGCTTTGCAGCAATTACCAAATTTTGAAACTGCACTTTCCATTGCCAAAAATGAAGCTAATATGTATGGAAGCGAAAATAAATCATATAATGATTATTCAATAGAACAAACAGAAGATGGATTTAGATATGTGTTTAGCTTTAAAGATCCATCAAAAAGTAATACTTACTCAATTGTAACGCTTAATCGACAAGGTCAACCTACTGTTGTAGATCCTAACTTCCAACCTTAGTTGTAAGTAAAGTGAATTTCAACACGAATGAGTCATACTAAGATAACTATAAAAAGCGAGCAAAATCATTTCTGTATTCCATAATGAGTTTGCTCGCTTCTATATTGAAAATCATCAATAAGATGAATCACTTATTTCAATTGATTAGAAATAAGTTTACTAATATATTCAAATGACTGATTATTTTTATTTGTATATTTATTGTTTAATTGTGGAATGCTATCAGTAATTAAATCATTCATTAATAGTTCAGCATCGGTATACCAAACAGGTTTTAAGGTGTCTATTACGTCTTGATAGACACCACGTTCTTCGACATATTGAGAGTGATTGGGTGTATATAAGCAACCTTTTTTATCTACGGTTAAAGCATCAAAAATAATTGATGAGTAGTCTGTCAAAACAACATCTGAAATAATAATTAAGTCTTGTGTTTCAATATTATTAGGCGGAATAATTACACCTTCAGGAACCAAGTCATTCTGACTCTCGACGTGTCCTTTATAGATAACATTATAATGTTTTAATAACTGTTCATTAATAGGAAATACATCATCATCAGATGAATTTGTTTTCCATGTTGGAGCATATAATAATACTCGCTTAGTAGGATCTATATTTATCTCGCTAAATATACGTTTATGTAAACCTACATCATTGATACGATTTAATAAATAATTATTTCTAGGATATCCTACAGGTAATATATCAATTTTTTGACTAGGAAACGCTGATTCAAAGTATGTTTTTGATTCTTCTGAATCTACAACTAAATAATCTTGTTGTGTCCATTTATTATATTTTCGAGCTCGGTAGTTATATATATTTAAATTTTGATGTGGCTCTTTACTATCTAAAAATAGTTTTTTAATAGGTGTCCCATGCCATAATTGAATGATTTTACCATTAGGGTGAATATCGTCAGGAATATAGCTTTCCGTGATGACAAAAGTAGCTGTTTCAATTAAATTCTTCACATTTTCATCGTTGGTTGAAATAAAATGTGGTCCTGTTCTCTCATCTGTTATAAAGTAAGACTCTATCATAGGATTATGTTTAACAAAGTAATTAAATAAATACTTAGAGTTTCCTCGATACCCAAAATCAAATCCTAGAAAAACGACGTGGTTCTTAAGTTTTGATGAATCCTTTTTATAAATATAGCTAATCTCTTTGTGTTTTCTAACTGAATAATTCTTAATAGGAGTTACTAACCATCTTGGAGCTTTAAATTTAGTACTAAGTAGTACTGAATCATAATATCTAATACTATCGTGATCGTTAAATGGTACACGCGTAAATGGGATTCTTTGTTTATGTGCATAAGCGATGGTGTTTAAAAAGAATTTATCTCTATAAGTTAAATCATTACGATCAAATGAGCGCCAAAATCCCTTGCTCGTTTTTAATGGTTCTTTAAAGTCTAATACGACATGACCTTCAACTGCGATATGCCCTTTTAGAATTGTTAATAATGCTAAATCAAAGATATTTTCAACTTCAAATTTATCAATAAGTTCTAATGTTGAATTAATTTCATAAATAACATTTGGATATAAATTAATATTTTTAACCCAGTCCTCAAAATCAACAAAGTCTAACCCGAAGTATTTACAATCGTTTAAATAATAATTGTTAATTGTATAGTCAACTAAAAATGAAGTCTTAGGTAAAGTGATGGCTTTAATCATGGACTGATGAATTTGAATTTCATTCGAATAGGGAATGACATGCGTATAGCCGTCGCTAAGTGCACGTTCCATTTGCTCTTTTAACTTGTCCATATTTGAAATATTTATTTGCTTTATCATAAATCTTCCTTCAATCTCTTAACGATATTTGTTAGTTTTTATTTTATCATGGCCCATAATATAATTCATGTAAACATAACATAAAAATAAATATATATGTTTTTAACCTGTGAAATTAAAGCGCTTAACTACTATAAATATTAAGGTTTATTAATTTTTAATACCCCTTTACATTCATGTCACACCATTGTAAATTATTTAAGAAAATGTTATATTTTTCTTGTGAAAATGGTCACGATATGCTTGTGGGGATCGTACTGATTTAATAGGTATTTATCACATATTAATAAGGGGACAGTATGCGTCTACCTAGTCTTCATGACTAAAGATTTAATGAGGAGAGTTCAATATGTTAGTAGAATCTTTTAATCCATTTGGTAATTTACTATTATCATCTTTAATTGCGGCAATCCCTATCATTTTATTTTTACTGTGCCTTACAGTATTTAAAATGAAAGGAATTTATGCTGCTATCACAACCCTTGTGGTTACATTATTAATTGCAATTCCTTTCTTCAAATTACCAGTAGGAATTGCCTCTGGCGCGGTTGTTGAAGGTTTCTTCCAAGGTATCTTCCCAATCGGATATATTGTTATTATGGCAGTATTATTATATAAGATTACTTTGAAATCGGGGCAATTCGCAACTATTCAAGACAGTATTACAAGTATTTCACAAGACCAAAGAATTCAGCTTCTTTTAATTGGTTTTTCATTTAATGCATTCTTAGAAGGCGCTGCAGGATTTGGTGTTCCAATTGCAATTTGTGCACTTTTATTAGCGCAACTTGGCTTTAGACCACTACAAGCAGCTATGTTATGTTTAGTAGCTAACGCTGCATCTGGTGCATTCGGTGCAATTGGTATTCCGGTTGGTGTTGTAGATACACTTAACTTACCTGGTCATGTAGAAGCGATGGGAGTTTCACAAACATCAACATTAACTTTAGCAATTATTAACTTCTTTATTCCTTTCTTGCTTATCTTTATCGTAGATGGTTTCAAAGGAATTAAAGAAACTTTACCTTCAATTCTTGTTGTTTCTGTCACTTATACAGTTTTACAAGGATTACTTACAGTGTTTAATGGTCCAGAATTAGCTGATATCATTCCATCACTTGCTTCTATGTTAGCATTAGCTTTATTCTCTAAGAAATTCCAACCTAAGAATATCTTTAGAGTTCAAAAAGATGTTAAACCAGAAGCACCGAAAAAACTTAAAGGTAAAGAAGTCTTATTTGCTTGGAGTCCATTCATTATCTTAACTGTCATTGTTATGATTTGGAGTGCACCTTCATTTAAAGCATTATTTGCACCAAAAGGTAAATTATCTGCTTTAGTTGCAAACTTTGACTTACCTGGTACATTCAGTAATATTTCACACAAACCAATTACTTTATCATTAAACTTAATTGGTCAAACAGGTACAGCAATCTTAATTACAATTATTATTACTGTTTTAATGGCTAAAAAAGTTAACTTTGGTGATGCTGGTCGTTTATTTGTTGAAGCATTTAAAGAATTATGGTTACCAATCATAACAATTTGTTTCATCTTAGCAATTTCAAAAATCACAACATATGGTGGTTTAAGTAATGCTATGGGACAAGGTATCTCAAAAGCAGGAAGCATATTCCCAATATTATCACCAATCCTTGGTTGGATCGGCGTATTTATGACTGGTTCAGTTGTTAATAACAACTCTTTATTCGCGCCAATTCAAGCTTCTGTAGCACAACAAATTGGTACAAGTGGTTCACTACTTGTAGCTTCAAATACAGCAGGTGGAGTTGCGGCGAAACTTATTTCTCCACAATCAATTGCCATTGCAACAGCAGCTGTTAAAGAAGTAGGTAAAGAATCTGAATTACTTAAAATGACATTACGTTATAGTATTGGATTACTTGTATTTGTCTGTATCTGGACATTTATCTTGTCATTCATTCTGTAAATCAAAATTTATTGAAATGTATTTTTCATATACAAAGCCCGAAATGAAGCTATAAAGCCATTCATTTCGGGCTTTCAATATCTTACTTTTGGATGTCGAATTTTAGGTAATCTTTTAAAATGATGCAATTGTTATATAAATTCTCATTTGAAAAATAGGAGTGAGACAGTTCGTTTTAAATGAACTAAGTCTCACTCCTATTTTTATTTAAACATAGACATAAATAATTGATATATATGATCCGGACTAAATTGTTTCAACGTATCTTTACTATTTTCAACGATGTGATCTAACTCATTATAATGTTGTGTTGTTAAATCGATACGTTTTGCAAGTTCAGACACATTTTCATAGTTTACTAAATAACCATTATCTCCGTTATTAATGATTGAATCTGGCCCTACATTGCCTTCAAAACTTATTACTATATTATCTTGCACCATTGCCTCTAAAATAATCATTCCGAAACCTTCATTGCGTGAAGGTACAACAACGATTTTACTTTGTGCAAGTTTATTATTTAATTCTTGCGTTGGCTCATATATTTTAATCAAATCATTTAAATGATATTGATTAATAAAGTCAACAAGTAATGTTTTCTTACTACCAGAACCATAGATGTGAACGTCATAATTCAATTGACGCAAGTCTTCTTGTATTAAACGAATACTCTCTAATAATAAATCATACCCTTTTTCATATTCTAAACGTCCGGCGCTAATAATACGATTTTTCTTTGGAGCAGCAATTCTTTTTTCAGTAACCATATTAGGTATAACATATACAGGAGTTTTAAGTTGTGATTGATATTTTTGCTGATCTGCGACTGTTAACGTTGTAATCTTATTGATATTACGGTACGCAGCAATAATTTCCTTTTGATACTGATCAGGGTGAGCATCAAAATTCATATGTTCCATTGCGATGGTCACTATTTCAGCTTTAGCATATTTAGAAATGAGAATATTAAAGCTAGCTCTTGTTCCAACGAGTACATCAGTTTTAATATGCTTGATTGCTTTAATCATTTTTTTCTCTACATAACTCGAAAACTGACTTTTACCTGGCTCAAATTGAGAAATCACTTTTGTATTTAAAAAGGGGGTATATTTTTTGATACGATTTGCCGTAATAGCTCTAGTATTTTTAAGCTTTAAACGATAATCCACTAAGACTTTAACTTTTATTGCGGAATGTAATTCAAAATATGGAGAGTCTGTGCCTCTAAAAACTGAAATAATTGTTACAGGATGTCCTTTTTCTGCCAGTGTATTTGCAAGTTGTGTCACCGACTTTACCGTTCCGCCCATTGCATAAATATTATGCATAAAAAATGTGAACGACTTCATTGCGTTAAACACCTCATTGTTTTCTATGATATTTAAGTTATTATAACATTAGTTCGTATATATGGGGTAACATGTAAACAATTGTAATTTGAATTGCGTAATGAAGCTATTCTCATAATGTTGACTTTTATTCTTTTGTGTAACACAATTTATATATATAATTAAATTAGTTTAATTAATGGTTATGATAAGGAAGAAATGAGCACTTCCTTAAAAGACGCTTAGATTTTTTGCAATAAAGAGAAAGCGCTTTAATGTTATTAAAGACATCGACATCTATGAGTGTCAATCGTTCCATTTATTTATTAAAAAAGGGGGACTGTGTTTGTTATGAATACTCAACATAGCAAAACAGATGTCATCTTAATAGGTGGCGGAATTATGAGCGCAACATTAGGAACTTTACTAAAAGAATTAACACCAGAAAAAGATATACTATTGTTCGAAAGATTGAGTCAACCTGGAGAAGAAAGTTCAAATGTTTGGAATAATGCTGGAACAGGTCATTCTGCATTGTGTGAATTGAACTATACGAAAGAAGGTCAAGATGGTTCAGTAGATATTACTAAAGCAATTCACATCAATGAGCAATTTCAATTATCTAAACAGTTTTGGGCATATTTAATACGTGAAGGTCATATTGAAAGTCCGGATAAATTTATTCAATCAGTGCCACATATGAGCTTTGTCAAAGGGGAAGAAAATGTTAAATTTTTAAAAAGTCGAGTGGCGAGTTTACAGAAAAATGTATTATTTGAAAAAATGAAAATATCCCAAGATCCAGAAAAAATTAATTCATGGGTTCCTTTAATGATGGAAGGACGCCAATCAGATGAAGCAATTGCCATCACGTATGACGAGACAGGTACAGATGTTAACTTTGGTGCTTTGACTAAAAAGTTAATAGCTAATTTACAACAAAAAAATGTTTGCATTAATTATAAACATGAAGTTTTAGATATAAAAAAATTAAATAATGGTAACTGGCAAGTTGTGGTTAAAGATTTAAATACATCAAATGTAATGAATTATGAATCTAAGTTCGTCTTTATCGGAGCTGGTGGTGCAAGTTTACCTTTATTACAAAAAACAAAGATTAAGGAATCTAAACACATTGGTGGTTTCCCGGTAAGTGGCTTATTCTTACGATGTAAAAATCCAGATGTCATACATAGACATCATGCAAAAGTCTACGGTAAAGCCGAGGTAGGTGCACCTCCAATGTCAGTTCCACATTTAGATACACGATTTGTTAACGGTGAAAAATCATTACTATTTGGACCTTTTGCAGGGTTTTCGCCGAAATTCTTGAAAAATGGTTCATATTTAGATCTAGTTAAATCTGTAAAACCTAATAATATGATTACAATGTTAAGTGCTGGCGTAAAAGAATTTAATTTGACGAAGTATCTAGTTTCTCAATTAATGCTTTCAAATGAAGAACGGATCAATGATTTGCGTGTATTCTTACCAGAAGCGAAAGATGAAGATTGGGAAGTAATTACTGCAGGTCAACGTGTTCAAGTAATTAAAGATACAGATAAGTCTAAAGGTCAATTACAATTTGGTACGGAAGTGATAACATCAGAAGATGGTTCACTTGCAGCACTATTAGGTGCTTCACCTGGTGCTTCGACTGCTGTTGATATCATGTTTGATGTCTTGCAACGTTGTTACAAATCAGAGTTTAAGTCATGGGAACCAAAAATTAAAGAAATGGTCCCATCATTTGGTTTAAAATTGTCAGATCATGAAGATATGTATCATTCAATAAATGAAGAAGTAAAAAAATACTTGAATGTAAAGTAATATTTTAAAAAATCACCATTAAATGATTAAAAATAAGTTATCATTTAATGGTGATTTTATATATGGCGTATAGTTTAATTAATGAAATGTTTTAAATACATCATATTTTGTTATGAATCCAATTGATAGTTTAAAGAATACATACTAAATAAATAGTTTTACAATAAATTGTGTTTTATCATCTGAAGTGAGCGTAATGTTACCATGATGAAGATGAATGATTGATTGGGTAATGGCAAGACCTAGACCATTACTACTAGATTCGTCACTCAGTTTATAAAAGCGATCGAAGATATGTTTCGCATCTTCTTCTGCAATCGTTCCATCATTTTCAATATTAAATATAATCAAATGATTTGTACTAGTTAGAGTGACATTAATCATGCTATTTTGAGGAGCATATTTCATTGCATTAATGATGAGGTTATTGAAAGCTTGATGTAATAGTCTTTCATTTCCTCGGAAATACAAATCTTCCAATTCAGTAAATAAAACTAAATCTTTTTCATCAGTTCGAAATTGTTCATGTCTAATAATATCCTTTATTAAAGTATTTAAATGGACATTATCGTTAAAAGTAAGGTGGGAAGCATTATCTAATTCAGATAAAAGTAGCAATTCCTTAGTTAGTTCACTTACTTGATTAGTGATTTCAAACATTTCATTGATATATAGTTGTTTCTCTTCTTCATTTTGCGTCAATTCAAGTTGTGTAAGCAATCGTTGTAAATGTGTAAGCGGTGTTTTAATTTCATGAGATACATTTTGGACAAAATGTTGTCTCATTTGATCTACTTGTCCTAAATTTTGACGCATTGTATTGAAACGTGATTGCAGCGTTCCAATTTCATCATGACGTGTTTGTTTGATAGGCGTACTGAAATCACCTTTCATAATTCGAGTTGTTGCATTTTTTAATGCGGTCACTGGTTTAATAATAGAATATGTTGATGCAATGACTAGTGAAATTGAAATAATAAGTAAAAGTGTTATCAATACAGCTAAGAAAATTCTAAATTCGCTAAAAGTTTCCCCGATATCTGGACGCATAAAAACTGCTAATGCCCCATCATCTGTTTTAAATTGAATACCTACTGTATTATCCGTTTCATTATCGAAGAACCCTGTTACAAAAAATGCATAAGGTTTATTTTTAATACCGTGATAATCTTCACCGTTGAGCACTTTTTTGATTGCAGACTGACTTATAGTATTTTTACGAAAAGTTTCCCCATAAAAATGTTTGGTTCCATGTTCGTTGACAGTCATAATTTGATAATTCATTTGACCTAAATGTTTCAAATACGTATCTAGAGGTTTAGGTTTTTGTGTTCTTTCATATTCACGAGCTTCTTTAAGTGTGCGCATAATTTTTGCATCATTAGAAGCTTTCAAATGAAAGTGATAATAAATATTCGTAAAAAGAAAACTCATTAATGCACTAAACAAAATGACTGTAATTGCATATATAGCAATTCTCGAATATAATGTTTTAAACATTTTGGTCCACCCTATATCCTTGACCTCTTACAGTTTGAATCGATACTGATGATTTCAATTTAGATAAACGTTGACGTAATCTTTTAATATGAACATCAACAGTACGATCATCTCCTTCATAATCAAAGCCCCAAATTTTTTCAATAATATCATCTCGAGTGAAAATATGTTTAGGATTAGAGGCTAATAAAAATAACAACTGAAATTCTTTGTTTGGAAGATTCATCGTTTTTGAACCCACGGTAATTTCCATATAAGACTGATTTAATATTAAGTTGCCAAGTTGTAACTCGTTATCAGCATTAATTTGATATCGTCTTAAGACAGCTTTAATTCTAAATAATAATTCTTTAACCTCAAAAGGTTTAGTGACATAATCGTCAGTGCCACTTAGGAATGCACGTTCTTTATCACTTAATGCATCTCTAGCTGTCAACATTATGACAGGAATATGATAATCATCTTTCAAAGTCTGACAAAGCTCAAAACCATCCATTCCACTCATCATAATATCTACTATCGCAATATCAACATTTTTATTTTCAAGAAAATCTAGTGATGCTTCTCCACTTGTGAAAGTATGTGTTTGAATACTTTCTCTTTCTAAATGACTTGAAACATATTGCAATAACTTTTCATCATCGTCTACGATTAAGCAATTAATCATATGTTTACGCTCCTATACTTTTTAATAATTATACTACGATAAAGAAAATTATGAACAAAATCATACTTGTTCATATTGAGTTCATATTTTCTTCTTAAACTTAACATATAAAGAAACGGGAGAGGATATCAATGAATCTAGCTTGGAAAGAGATTAAATTTTATAAGTTCAGATTTATATTAATCATGTTCATTATTTTTCTAATGGCGATTATGGTTTTATTTATCAGTGGACTTGCTCAAGGCCTAGCACGAGAAAATATATCAATATTTGATCAAATTAAAGGTAATCAATTTGTTGTTCAAAAAATGAAAGAACCACAATTAGAAAAATCTATTCTATCACAAAGTAAACAAGACAATATTTCAAAAATTATTGATGAAAAACCTTTTAAAATGGCAGGTAAAACTTTCAAAATCAATGGAAACGAAGAAAACGTGATGGCTATAAACAGCGTGAAAAATCATCAGCCAAATTTGAAATCTGGTCATTATCCTAAAAATAAAAATCAGATAGCAATAAATGAAAAACTAACTGCAGAAGGTCTTTATTTAGACGATAAAGTTAAAGTCAAAGGTGACGATACAACTTATAAAGTTGTAGGTACATTAAAAAACACGATGTATTCTCATAGTAACATTGTTATGATGGACCAATCTAAAATAGAACAAAGTAGTAATGTCGCAACATTTTATGTTACGAACCAATTATCTAAATCGGATAAAAATAAAATAAATCACATCAAAGGCGTTCAAACAGCTACTACAGACGATATAACAAGTAATATCGCAAGTTATAAAGCAGAGCAAACACCATTGAATATGATGATTATCAGTTTATACGTTATTACGGCGATTGTGTTAAGCGCATTCTTTTATGTAATGACGATACAAAAGACATCTGAAATCGGTATTTTAAAAGCAATTGGTATTACTACAAAGCATTTATTGACATCATTGATTTTACAAATTTCAATGATTACATTTATAGGTGTAGCTATAGCAGAAGTAGTCATTTTGCTAATCAGTAATATATTGCCAGTTTCAATGCCATTCCATATTGACATGCAAAATATTATCTTTGTACTTGTCGTATTTATGATAGTTGGATTAATCGGTACATCATTATCATTTATTAAGTTAATTAAAATTGATCCTATTGAAGCTATTGGAGGTGGCCAATAATGGGTCTAGTTGTTAAAGACATAAGTAAAACATTTGGTGAAAAAAGCTCAAAAACAGAAGTGTTAAAAGACATTAATTTTGAAGTGAAAGATGGAGAATTCATCATTTTAAATGGCGCTTCAGGTTCAGGAAAAACGACGTTATTGACTATTTTAGGTGGTCTGTTATCTCAAACATCAGGTGATGTAGTATACGAGGGGAAATCCTTATTTGAACGACATACTAATAAAGCGCACTTAAGACTAAATGATATTGGTTTTATCTTTCAAGCCTCTCATTTAGTTCCATACTTAAAAGTTTTAGACCAACTTACCTTAGTAGGTAAAGAAGCTGGAATGTCTAGAAAAGAAGCCCAAGCAAGAGCTAAAGCATTATTAACAAAAATTGGATTAGAAGAGCAACTTAATAGCTACCCACATATGCTTTCAGGTGGACAACAACAACGTGTAGCGATTATGAGAGCACTTATGAATCATCCGAAAATTGTTTTAGCAGATGAACCAACAGCAAGTCTTGATGCTAGTCGTGCTCAAGAGGTTGTTGAAATGATCAGAAAACAAATAAAAGATAACCAAATGATAGGTATCATGATTACTCATGATGAAAGCTTGTTCAAATACGCTGATCGTATTATAGAATTGTACGATGGTAAAATAAAAAATAGTTAAAAGGGAAGTAGGATAGAATAGATAGCACAAATGATACTTCACTCTAGAACCCCAACTTGCCTTGTCCGAGGAATTTCGTACTGAAATTCTCTGTGTTGGGGCCCCGAACCCAACTGTGGAATTGTTGTATAACTTACTATAAATTAAAGAAGCTTGTGACATGTTTGTGTCTCAAGCTTCTTTAAATATATTCAATTTTGCTAAGAGGGGTTTATATGGTTTGTAGTATTGCAAGCCAAAACAACATAGCGAAATAAATAGTAAGTATTGTTTTATATTGATACATTAAACCCAAAAAGTCTATAATCATAGATTGTGCCAAAAAGTGGTATGGTGTACGACTTCCAATGCCATCGAAAGAAAGATGAGCTTTTTTAGCAAATTTAAGCGCTCTTAAAACATGAAATTGACTTGTTACACACAACATCTGACTTGAAGTAGGCATCATCGAATGAATGATAGATTTAGAGTATAAGAAATTGGTTCGTGTATTCGTGGATTGATTCTCCATAAATATATAATTTTCCGGAACGTTGTGAGCTATAAGGTATCTTTTCATCGCAAGTGCTTCTGAAATTGGTTCGTCAGGACCTTGGCCACCACTTACAATGATGATAGGTTTAGTTCGTTGTGAATGATAAACGGATAAAGCTTTATCAAGTCTTGCAGCAAGAAGTGTAGTCACTTCTTCAGAGAAAATTCCAGCTCCAAGCACCATAATTAACTTTACGTGTTTATGATATTGATGATTTTCAAAAGCTGTAGACCAAGATAGGTAGCCGATAAACGAGTAAATTGTACTAAATGCAATGGTTGCGACCCATAAAGCTAAGCTATTAATGATAATTAGGGGAATAGTACTTATATATAAACAACTCACAGCAAATAGCCCCATAGTATAAAAATGGTGACTAAGTTTTAAAATAAAAAAACGACCTGTTTGCAACTTGAAAATATAACGATATTTAATCAATAACAGTATCATAGCTACAATTACAATGATAAACATTTCATATGGTATTGATACAGTTACCACATGATAAGTCATCATAACAAAACCAATGATGGTATATAAGATAAAACTAAATAAATTAAGAGTAAACGATTGTTTCGTATATAATAAAACAATAAGTAATAATTCGATTAGAAAACATAAAAAAAGTAACATTGTTTTGATACCTCAGTAGTTATATTACTTATAAATTTAGCTTATGAAATTATAATTAGCAATGTTTATGAATATGGCAATTTTAATACATATTTATGGTTTAAATTTTAAGGTATTATTGCTATGATTTAAAAGGATTAAACATAATTTTTTTATATAAATCGTTTAGATTAATTAGGGGATAAAAATGGTAAGAAGAATAGAAGATCACATCTCATTTTTAGAAAAATTTATTAATGATGTTAATACATTAACAGCAAAGTTACTTAAAGACTTGCAAACTGAGTATGGCATATCAGCTGAGCAATCTCATGTGTTAAATATGCTAAGTATAGAGGCGTTAACTGTGGGGCAAATTACAGAGAAACAAGGTGTTAATAAAGCTGCTGTTAGTCGAAGAGTCAAAAAATTGCTCAATGCTGAATTAGTTAAATTAGAAAAACTACATTCCAATACTGACCAACGTCTTAAAATAATTAAATTATCTAATAAAGGAAAGAAATATATTAAAGAGAGAAAAGCGATTATGAGCCATATTGCTAGTGATATGACGAGTGACTTTGACAGTAAGGAAATTGAAAAAGTTAGACAGGTTTTAGAAATTATCGACTATCGTATACAATCTTATACTTCTAAACTTTGATAGAATCAGTGAAAGAGCCTATACAGTTAGAGACGAATAGGAATATAATAATATGAGTGGGGAAATAAGAAAATGAGACTAAATCTGTATGTTTTTGACTAGCGTTTATTTATATAATTTAGATAAGTCTGTAACTTTCTTTTAATGGAATTACAATGAAAACTACATGTAATGGAAATTGTATTTTATCATTGCTAAATGTAAAATATATCGAGTAGGTAATGTGTTTATAACATGTAAATATAATCATAATGTAGTGAGATGAGTAGAGGTGATAAAATGAGTCAATGCCCAAATTGTGGTCATCAAGTGAAAGATGATACATCGCAATGTCCAAACTGTGGGCAACTATTAACTAAGAAGAAAAAAAGAAAGATTAAAGACCAATCATCTCAATCGAGTAATGAGAATTCTACCAATATACGTCTTCGTAAAATTGTTCCGATAGGTATTAGTGTATTTATCTTAATACTTATTATCGTGTTATTTTTCCTTTTAAGAAATTATAATTCTCCTAATGCACAAGCTAAGATATTAGTTAATGCTGTAGATAATAATGATGCACAAAAAGTTGCTACATTATTGAGTACTAAAAATAAAAAAGTAGACGATGTTGAAGCGCAACAATATATTTATTATGTAAAAAAAGAAGTAGGTATTAAGAAGTATATTCGAGATATCAATAATACTGTAGATAAATTGAATAAAAGTAATTCAAGCGTGGCATCTTATATACAAACGAAAAGTGGACAAGATGTACTTAAAATAAGTAAAAATGGTACAAAGTATTTAATTTTTGATAATATGAGTTTCACAGCTCCGACAAAAAAGCCAATTATTAAACCTAAAGTAGAAACTAAATATGAATTTAGAACAAGTGGAAAAAAGAAAACTGTCATTGCTGAAGCAAATAAAAATACACCTTTGGGTGAATTTATTCCTGGTACATATCATTTACCATCTAAGAAAATTACAGAAAACGGTACATTCAATGGGCATTTAAATTTTGACTTTAGAGAAAGTCATTCTGAAACCGTAGATGTAGCTGAAGATTATGATCAATCATTTATCAATATCAAATTTAAGGGTGCGAGTAAATTAAGTGATAAATCAGAAAAAGTTCAAATCAATGACCGTACATTCACTTATTCTCATTCTAAAGAATTTGGTCCTTATCCAAAAACAAAAGATATAACGATTTCTGCAACTGGTAAGGCAAAAGGTAAGACGTTTAGTTCTGAGACGAAAACAATTAGTGCAGACGATTTGAAAGATAATACGAAAGTTACATTGGAATTTGATAGTGATAAAATAAATAGCTATGTTGAAAAGAAAGAAAAAGAAGAAAATAGTTTGAAAAATAAATTAACTGAATTTTTTACTGGTTATGCAACGGCTATGAATTCAGCATTTAATATGAATGATTTTAACTTTATATCGAGTTATTTTAAAAAGAATTCGTCTATATACACATCAATGAAAAGTAATTTCCAAAATCGAACGAACGTCACTATGATATCTCCACAAGTGTTAAGTGTTCATCGAAGCGGACATACTGTAAGAACAACTATTCAACATATTGATCATATAGGGAATTATATAAATAAAGATTATGAATTAGAAATAGATAATGATGATAGTAATATGCAGTTGGTTAAAGAATTATAAAAACAAAATGGATTTTATCAAACATTCAAAATATTTTTGTTAAAGGGGGAGGAAGCTTGAAAAGGGTGTATCAGTCAGAAAATCAATCATTACTTTTTATTGTTATATTAGGTTCATTAACAGCATTTGGCCCATTGGCTATTGATATGTTTTTACCTGGACTACCTAATATTAGTCATGATTTTGATATTTCTGCATCTACAACTCAGCTCACTATCTCCTTTTTTATGATTGGATTAGCGTTAGGAAATTTTTTGGCTGGACCCATATCTGATATTACTGGTAGAAAAAAACCATTAATTTTCTCACTGATTATTTTTACTATTGCGAGTTTAGGTATTATATTCGTCACAAATATATGGATTATGATTATTTTACGATTTATTCAAGGATTAACTGGTGGTGCAGGTGCAGTCATCTCAAGAGCCATTGC
This sequence comes from Staphylococcus sp. HMSC077D08, assembly GCF_001837945.1. Taxonomy (NCBI): domain Bacteria; kingdom Bacillati; phylum Bacillota; class Bacilli; order Caryophanales; family Staphylococcaceae; genus Staphylococcus; species Staphylococcus sp. HMSC077D08. The sequence goes on from NZ_KV834759.1 coordinate 30,932, forward strand.
TAGTGATATGTACTCTGGTAATGCGCTAACTAAATTTTTATCATTATTAATGCTCGTCAATGGTATTGCACCAATTATCGCACCTGCGCTTGGCGGTATCATTTTAAATTATGGGCCATGGCGAATTGTATTTGTAATACTAACAATGTTTGGGATTGTCATGTTAATAGGGACTTTATTTAAAGTACCTGAGTCGCTTGAAAAGAGCCTAAGAGTAAATAGTAACATAGGTACAATGCTAATCAATTTCAAAGAACTTTTTAAAACACCCCGCTTTGTATTACCCATGTTGATACAAGGGGTGTCATTTGTATTGCTATTTACTTATATTTCTGCATCGCCTTTTATAGTTCAAACAATTTATGGTTTAACGCCATTAAACTTCAGTATTATGTTTGCTTTTATAGGCGTTACACTCATTATTTCAAGCCAATTAACCGGAAAACTTGTTGACTATATAGATAGATTACTGTTGCTAAGAATCATGTCTACTATACAAGTTATTGGTGTTATAATCGTATCACTAACGTTACTCAACCATTGGACTTTTTGGATACTTTCTTGTGGCTTTGTGGTTTTAGTGGCACCAGTTACAGGGATTGCAACGTTAGGATTTTCGATAGCAATGGATGAGAGTAAAGGGGCCAAAGGTAGTTCTTCAAGTTTGTTGGGATTGTTTCAAACTTTACTTGGTGGCATCATCTCTCCACTTGTTGGTATTAAGGGAGAGAGTAATGCGATACCTTATATAATCGTTATCGTTATTACAGCAATAATTCTTATGATTTTACAGTTGATTAATGTGAAGATATTTAAAAAAGCTAAAATTCATTGATAAAATTGAGTGATTTTTCAATGAGTTTTAGCTTTTTTATCGTTGTAATTTAATTGTATTTGCTAAAAGAACTTGAGCAACCTCTTGAGGAGATTCGAGGCATCCATTACGTAACCAATCGATAAATACACCTGCTTGACCACCAACTGAATAAATGATAAACATACGTTTATTATTTATTGAGGTTTCATATCTATCCATGACTTTTTCATAACATGTTTTAGTGGCGTTAATGTAATCTAATGCAATATCTTTATTAGGATATGTTACAAGCGTTGCTCTGTAGAACGCTTCTTTACGTTTAATATATTTGGCTATCAATAAGAAAAATTTATATAATTTTTTTTGATCTGTTTTGATATGATGAAAATCGTTATAGAAGGCTTGTAGTAATGACATATATTTGTTTAAATGATAATTTTGAATCTTATCTAGTAATTGATATTTATCTTGAAAATGATCATAAAAAGTAGAGCGATTCACGCCACTATAAGCACATATCATTTTAATGGTTATTTCATCAAAAGGATAGTATTCTAAAAGTTCGATTAAACTTTTTATTATTTTATATTTCGCACGTTGTTTCATATATTCACCTAAATCAAAAAGAAAATTTAAATAAATAAACTCTAAACCAACACAATTATTAAAAATGTTGGTGTATTTTTTATTTACACATCTCTATAATAGATAAAGTGAATTTTAAAAGCAAATAGGAGGGTATATTCATGAAAAAAATGATATTAATCAATGTGATTACTATCATTGTCCTAGTTGTTATTGGTGTGTTAGGCTTTTGGTTCTGGCATAACACAACAAGTTATGTGACAACTGACAATGCAAAAGTTGATGGAGATCAAATAAAAATCTCAAGTCCTGCATCTGGACAAATTAAATCTCTTAATGTTAAGCAAGGAGACAAACTTGATAAAGGTGATAAAGTAGCAGAAGTTTTAGCACAAGGCCAAGATGGGCAATCAAAAGATATGAACATCAAAATGCCACAAAAAGGTACGATTGTTAAAACAGATGGTATCGAAGGTTCTATGACTCAAGCAGGGAACCCAATTGCATATGCATATAATTTAGATGATCTATATATAACAGCTAATGTAGATGAAAAAGATATTTCTGACGTGGAAAAAGGCAACGATGTTGATGTAGATATCGACGGTCAAAAAGCATCAATCAAAGGTAAGGTTGAAGAAGTAGGCCAAGCGACTGCAGCTAGCTTTTCATTGATGCCTTCATCAAATAGCGACGGTAACTATACGAAAGTTTCTCAGGTAGTACCCGTAAAAATCTCTTTAGATTCTAATCCATCTAAAAATGTTGTCCCAGGTATGAACGCTGAAGTTAAAATTCATAAAAATTAAGGGGGTCATTTTATGACAGCGACCTTCATTATTATATATATTGTAGTAGCGCTCATACTCATTGGTTTTATTAATTTCTTTTTAATTAAGCGTAAAAGAAAAAATAAAGACAAAAGAGTGGAACAACGTTCGACAATAGATTCTAAGAGAGAAAGTAATCAATCTAAATTTAAAGCAAGCGATTTAGAACAAACAACTAAGTCAAATACTGATTCAACGCAATCAAACGATATTGAAGATGAAAAACGAAAAAATCACTTTGACTCAGAAATAGATAATGCATCTCAATCTATCAATACAGATAGTAAAGAGGATAGAAACGCGTTAAGTCATAAGAACCAAGAGGAAGATGACGCATCGAGCGATGTGTTGAACCCTATCGATCCAAATTCTACTGAAGGTAGAGTTAATGAAAGAATTAAAAATCAAGAGTCTAACTTTATTTTTGGTAAAGGTATAACTAGAGGTAAAATATTAGCGGCAATGTTATTTGGTATGTTTATCGCGATTCTAAACCAAACTCTATTAAATGTTGCATTGCCTAAAATAAACACAGAGTTTAATATTTCTGCCTCAACTGGTCAATGGTTAATGACTGGTTTTATGTTAGTGAACGGTATTTTAATACCTATTAGTGCCTTTTTATTTAATAAATATTCTTATAGAAAATTGTTTATTATAGGTTTAGCACTATTTACGTTAGGTTCCTTAGTTTGTGCAATCTCATTTAATTTCCCAATTATGATGAGTGGACGTGTATTACAAGCCATAGGCGCAGGTATATTGATGCCGTTAGGTTCTAACGTTATTGTTACCATTTTCCCACCTGAAAAACGCGGTGTGGCAATGGGGACAATGGGCATTGCAATGATATTAGCACCTGCAATCGGTCCAACACTTTCAGGTTATATTGTGCAAAATTATCATTGGAATGTGATGTTTTACGGCATGTTCTTTATAGGTATTATTGCTATCGTAATTGGTCTGTTTTGGTTTAAGTTGTATCAAAGTACGACAAATCCGAAAGCAGATATCCCTGGAATTATTTATAGTACGATTGGATTTGGTTCCTTATTATATGGTTTCTCAGAAGCCGGTAATAAAGGATGGGGATCAACCGAGATTGTAACAATGTTTATTGTTGGTACGGTTTTCATTATCTTCTTTATTTTAAGAGAACTAAGAATGAAAGCGCCAATGTTGAACTTGGAAGTATTAAAATATCCAACTTATACACTTACAACTATTATCAATATGATTGTGATGATGAGTTTATACGGAGGAATGATTTTACTTCCATTATATTTACAAAATCTTAGAGGTTTTTCAGCATTAGACTCTGGATTATTACTATTGCCAGGTGCATTAGTCATGGGAGCATTAGGTCCGGTGGCAGGTAAATTGTTAGATACAATCGGTATTAAACCATTAGCAATATTTGGTATTGGTATTATGACGTATGCGACATGGGAATTAAGTAAATTAAACATGGATACAACATATCTTCATATTATGTGGATATATATTGTGCGTTCATTTGGTATGGCGTTTATAATGATGCCTATTATGACAGCAGGTATGAATGCTTTACCACCACGCTTAATTTCTCATGGTAATGCGTTTGTTAATACAATGAGACAATTAGCTGGTTCAATTGGTACAGCTATTTTGGTTACGGTTATGACGACACAACAAACAAATCATCTTTCTGCTTTTAGTGAAGAGTTAGATAAAACGAATCCCGTCATTCAAGACCATATGCGTGAACTTGCCCAACAGTATGGTGGTGAGTCAGCAGCAATGAAAGTATTACTCGAACATGTCAATAAACTTGCATCTGTAGAAGGTGTAAATGATGCATTTATTGTTGCTACAATTATTAGTGCGATTGCACTGATATTAAGCTTGTTCTTACAGGGCAAGAAAAAGGCTCAATTATCAGCTGAAAAAGCAAATGCTGAAGATTATCCTTCGCAACAAGATAAATAATTAAGAGATGTAAATAACCACCTACGACGTTAAGAGCGTCTAGGTGGTTATTTTTATAAAAAGACAAATTCTATATTATTTCAATAGAATTTGTCTTTTTCACTTATCCAGAAACTTTATGTCGCGGAATCATAAACAAAAGAGATGATTCTCGTATTAAAAGAACATTAAAATCATCTTTATTTAATACGTGGTAAACGATTACGGAAAAACAAACTTACAATCAATAACGCAATACTACATCCAATGAGTATCAGTGCATTGTGAATCGCATCTGCTTCAGTTAATACTTGTTCTGGTGATACTGTTAAATAATATTGTTTTAGAGATTCGGAAATTTTCTGAGCAATTGTATGTATGATATAACTGAAATACAATGTAATGACTAGCATAATAGCTAAAAGTAATATATTGACTACTTTAAGTGCTGTGCGATTAAAAATAATTGTAATTACGGTTACAAACAAACTAATAAGACATAGGACAAAGAAAATATTAAATATAATGATGAGATTATCGACAGACTGTTGTAATTGATCAATATTACCTAAATTTAAATTGCCGATTTGCGTAACGGTATCTTGAAAATTTCTTAATTGATGAAAATTTATAGTTTCATTTACAAATGAAATTTTAAATATAGGTTGTTTAAGCATGCTATAGCCAGTAATAGCAGTTAATACTAAAACGAAAACTTGAATAATGAGACTTACCCATGAGCGTTTCTTTTTACCATATCTTTTCCCACGATGGATCTCTTGATGCTCAAATTGAGAGTTGAATTGTTTTTGGTTTTGTAATGTTTCAGACATTTAAATGCCTCCTTTAGATGCAAATTTACTAAGTTTATCTTTTTAATTTTATGTCTGTTATAATTGGGTTTAATCTAGTATCCTAAGTATTGATTAAAAAATATTTCTTTAAAATGACATACTTATCATTATATCTTTTTTTTGCAAAGGTATATAGATATTTAAACAAATTATTTCTTAAATTTAAAATTTTAAATAGAGGTAGGTAGATTGATTAATGAAAAATAGAATGATGAATCGCGTGGTTAATAAATACATCCTTCACAATAGATCGATATTTTTTAGTAGTCATGATGAAGTTAAAAAATTTTTAGAAAAGAGAAGTATCGAAAATAGTAAAAAACATCAGCAACCTGCGACACTTAATGTAAAGTCAAATTTAGATAAACTTACTCTTAATGATATGCAAGTGTTTAGATTTAATTTTAGACATGAGAAGAATCAAAAGATACTCTATCTGCATGGTGGATATAATACTTTGCAACCTTCTCCATTTCATTGGAGACTTTTGGATAAACTAACTTTAAATACATTGCATGAGGTCGTTTTACCTATCTATCCCAAGTCACCGGATTATCACTACTTAGAAACGTTCAAAGCGATTCGTGACGTTTATAATCAATTAGTTGAAGAAGTTGGTGCGGACAACATTGTTATGATGGGGGATGGTTCTGGTGGGGGACTAGCATTAAGTTTTGTTCAATCACTTATCAATGATAATCAAGAAGTGCCTAGAAAGTTATTTTTACTTTCACCACTTTTAGATGCCACTTTAACTAATCCTAATATTACGCAAACGTTGGAAGAAAATGATATCTTAGTTAGTCGATTTGGTGTTCATCAACTCATGAAATCTTGGGCAAATGATTTACCTTTATCAGACGCGCGTATATCACCATTATATGGTACTCTAAAAGGGTTGCCACCTATATATATGTATGGAGGTGGCAGAGAAATATTAAGCCCAGACATGCATGCATTTACTCATGCTCTAGAGGAATGTGGGAACGATGTTGAGTTTAAAGAGTATCCTAAAATGGTGCATGATTTTCCTTTCTATCCCATACGCCAATCCCACAAGGTGTTAAAACACATCACTAAATCAATTTTAGAGTAGGAATTGAATAGATTGCTAACTGAATTTTAAAAGTGATATGAATGTTGTTCTAAAAGGAAGGATGAAGTCAATTACCAATGCTATGCTTATCAACTGGTGATGAATGAGATAATCATTTTGTTTAAACAATAGTATTTATTAAAGGAAAGTTTGTATTTTGCTGATGATATCATATTTGCCTTTATTTACATAGTAAGTTGATAGAAATGATTCGAAGTCCTTTGACTGATTTATTTGGTGAATAATATCTTCTTGTAAAGAGAATTGTTTACTTTGAATTTGTTTTTGATAGTCATGACAGTGATCTAGTAAGACATTCTCATGGCTAGTGTCGATAAGTAATAAAAGGTAATCAATTGCTTCTTTTTGGCCTAGAATATAGCTCATTTTCATAGCACGCTTCATCAATTGAGATGCTGGGCCGTTCATAAACAAATATTGTTGTTCATTTAATTCTGACAATTCGTATTTTACAGTGTCTTTTAAATTCATGAGCTCTATTACTAATTTTTCTCTTATAGACATTATTATTCTCCTTTATATGGTATTCCAATTGAGTGGCCTAATTGTGCTGGCCATTCAATTTTTTCTTGCTTATGAGCATAATCTTGTATGGCATTCAGATAATGTTTTGGAAATGGTGCAGCACGACGTTGTGTCCTATCTATTCCTAACATCATAACCTCATTGGTTGCAACAACTTCTTGATTATCAATTAACATTCTCAGAAAGAAATGAGTTCGTTTGTCATCGTAATTATAAAGGAATAACTCTATATTGAATTCTTGACCAAGTGTTAATTCATGTAAAAAAGTAGTATGTGTTTCAACAGTAAAAACTGTATACTGTAGACGGTCTCTCTCTGGTAATGATAAACCATGAACCTCATTGAATTTATTAATGACTTCGCTAAAAATAATATTATAATATGCGTCATGCATATGATTATTATCATCTATAGCATCTTCTGTCACAGTTCGGGTTACGGTAAATGTCTTGTTCATTTATTTAACCTCCTTAGTTATAACACTATACTAACCGAAAAGAGCACATACATGTAACATAATTCATGATAAAATGTAATTTATAAAGTATGAGGGGGTAAGAAAGATGACGGTGACCGTTAGATTTCAATCTTTATCGCAACCTCTTACATTAGTTTCAAATGTGAAAGAGATTCCTAAAGATGCAACGATTATATGGTATGATTTTGAAAATGCCACTGATGAAGAAAATGAGTATTTAAAAAATCATTTTGATTTCAATTACTTAGAAATAGATGATGCTATCAATGGTGACCCACGAGTTAAATATAAAGAATATGACGCGTATCAATATATGATATTTCATAGTATTATTAATGATGATTACTCACCAATCTCACTAAGTGTATTTTTAGAAGGTAATGTTTTAGTGACATACCATCACAAACATTTCCCATCATTAAAGCGTGTAGCTCAATACAATGCAGAAAATCATGATAGTGAATTAGATTGTGCAGATATCGTCATTCATATTCTGGATTGTATGGTGGATAAATATTTTAACTTTGTTTATGGTATTGAAGATAAAGTGTATAATTTTGAAGACAAGCATGTCGATGACCGCTATAGTAAGAGTGTTATGGAAAATGTTTTTCAATTACGTTCGGATTTAATTAAAATTAAACGCGTATTATTTCCGATGCAAGAAGTTGTAGATACAATGAAACAAGAAGGAAATATAATTAAAGATGCCAAACATAGAATGTATATTCAACATATTGATGATCATCTTATTAAACAAAGAAGTGTTATTCGGACTTCTCAAGAAATGACGAATGAGATTCGTGAAAATTATGAATCATTCACGTCATTTAGGATGAACAGTATAATGCAGATACTTACGCTTGTATCTGTTATATTCTCACCACTCACTTTTATTGCTGGTGTATATGGAATGAACTTCGAATTTATGCCTGAGTTGAAATGGCATTATGCTTATTTCGTGTGCTTAACTCTAATGCTAATTATAACAATAATATTAATCATATTCTTTAAAAAGAAAAAATGGTTTTAAAACTTTATATATATAAATAATTTAACAAAGGTAGGGTGTTTTAATGAGTGACTCACAAAGAGAACAGAGGAAAAATGAACATGTAGAAATCGCAATGTCACAGAAAGATGCGCTGGTTTCAGATTTTGATAAAGTGAGATTTGTTCATCATTCCATCCCCAGTATTGATGTTAGTCAGGTCGATATGACAAGTCATACAACGAAATTCGATTTGGCATACCCAATCTATATAAATGCAATGACTGGTGGAAGTGATTGGACAAAACAAATTAATGAAAAATTAGCAATTGTTGCTAGAGAAACTGGAATTGCAATGGCGGTGGGATCAACACATGCAGCTTTGCGAAATCCTAATATGATTGAAACATTTAGCATTGTGCGTAAAACAAATCCCAAAGGAACAATTTTCAGCAATGTGGGTGCCGATGTACCAGTGGATAAAGCGCTACAAGCGGTTGAATTATTAGACGCTCAAGCGCTACAAATTCATGTGAACTCTCCTCAAGAATTAGTCATGCCAGAAGGGAACCGTGAATTTGCTTCATGGATGTCGAATATTGAATCTATTGTTAAACGCGTTGATGTTCCAGTTATTATTAAAGAAGTTGGTTTCGGAATGAGTAAAGAAACATTACAAGCGTTACATGATATTGGTGTTAACTATGTTGATGTCAGTGGACGCGGAGGGACTAATTTTGTTGATATTGAAAATGAAAGACGTTCGAATAAAGATATGAATTATTTATCTCAGTGGGGACAATCTACCGTAGAATCCTTACTTGAGAGTACTGAATTTCAAGATCGATTAAATATTTTTGCTAGCGGTGGCTTACGTACGCCACTCGATGCTGTAAAATGTTTAGCATTAGGTGCAAAAGCAATAGGGATGTCTCGCCCGTTCTTAAATCAAGTAGAACAATCAGGTATTACAAATACCATCGACTATGTAGAGTCTTTTATTCAACATATGAAAAAAATTATGACGATGTTAGATGCACCGAACATTGAGTGTTTACGACAAGCAGATATCGTAATGAGTCCGGAGTTGATATCATGGATCAATCAACGTGGCCTTCATTTAAATAGAAGATAAAAAATGAAATAGTATATTGTAATAATTTCAACATACAAATAAAACGATAATTCCCAAGTGAGATTTATAGGAATTATCGTTTTTTTTATTGTTATGCCGAAATATAAGAGGTTTTTATTATAAAGCGTGTACTTATAATAAAAAAGGTGAATGGTTTAACTGAAAAGTTGAATAAAACTCATAACAATAATTACACCGATTAAGTCGATGAGGAAAGCACCAACAATAGGAACTACTAGATATGCTTTAGGAGAGTTGCCAAACTTTTTAGTGATAACATCTAAATTAGCCATCGCATTTGGTGTTGCGCCCAGACCATGACCAATAAATCCTCCTACCATAACAGCAGCGTCATAATCTTTGCCGAGTCCTTTAAATAATATGAAAATCGAGAACAGTACCATAAATACGACTTGTACAAGAACAATTATGATTAGTGGGATAGCTAAAGAATATATTTGAGTTAGTTGGATACTCATTAAAGCTAATGATAAAAAGATGCCTAATGAAATATCACCTATTTGTTCGCTCATTTTTAAATCAACGATATCCCAACCAATAAAGTCTGTAGCATTTCTAATAATTACTGCTACAAACATTGAACCAACATACATTGGAATATTAACTCCGGTTAAATCGGTAAAAGTATTGCCAATATATGTTCCTAATGCCATGCAAAATACGAGTATAGAAAATTGTATAAAAAAGACTTGAATAGGTTTATATTTTGTATGTAATGATTGATTGTATTCAACGATACCATAATTTTTAAATGAATCGTCACGATGCTCTGGCTTAAGATCATAGCGTTTTATTAAATATTTAACGATGGGACCGCCAATGAGTCCACCGAATACAAGGCCTAGTGTAGCGGCAGCTAAAGCAGCTGCAACTGCTGAATCTACACCCATATCTTGTAAGGTTTTACCATAAGCTGCAGCATTACCGTGACCACCCTCCATTGACATTGAACCTGCTGTAAGACCTAATAAAGGTTTAATGTTTAAGAGTTTAGCGAGTGATACACCAATAATATTCTGACAAATAGCCATAATTCCACAAAAAGTGAAATAAATCAACATGACTTTTCCACCAATTTTGAATAGTTTTAATGATGCGCCCAGTCCAATTGTAGTAAAGAAAGCGAGCATAAAGAAATTCTGAATGAACGCCGAGTCAAGTTTTATTTTAACGATATTAAATGAATCTAATATAGCCACTAATATTGCAAATAAAAGACCACCAATGACAGGTGCTGGAATACAGATTCGCCTTAAAATAGAAACATGGTTGATTATTGTTTGACCAATTAAATATAAAACACATGCCAAACATAATGTGGTAATTGCATCAAATTCTATCATTTAAAAGCCCCCTTTGTATGAAACCCTATATAACTAGTAATATATTAAAGTAATTCAATGTAAACCTTATAAAGTCCCATAATACACATTATACATACACAAATGAAATAAATCCAGTTTGCCAAATAATGATATAAGTAAATTATAATTATTAATTTTTATAATTTATCAATAAAAGATGACGAAATTTGTATAAAGACGTGTGTATTAATAAATTAGACACAGTACCTTGCAATGTATAGTAGTAGATGCTATAGTTATTTTGAATCACTACTGTGTATAGTTTAATACTGTTTATACGATTGAGGAGGTAGGTATATGAATGCACAGTTTAAGAAAGGTGCTTTAGAATTAATCGTTCTGCTTATTATTAAAAAAGAAGATCAGTATGGTTATTCACTTGTACAAAATATCTCGAGATACATGACCATAGCTGAAGGTACAGTTTATCCTCTACTAAGGCGTTTGGTTAAAAGCGGGGAACTGAGTACGTATTATCAACCTTCAACTGAAGGACCGTCTCGAAAGTACTATCAATTAACTCAACAAGGGGCTGCGAGGGTTGATCAATTGGAAGAGGAATGGAAATTGTTTACGGAAGCTGTAGAACATTTCATTGAGGAGAGTGAGAATGAATGAATAAAAATGATTATTTAAAAGAACTTAAAAGGCATTTGAAACATATGAATAAAGAAGAAAAAGAAGATATTTTGAATGAGTACGATACGCACTTTTATAGCGGACAGCAAGAGGGAAAGTCTGAATCAGAAGTATGTAAAGAGTTAGGTAATCCAAAAGTAATAGGTAAGGAACTTACAGCTACTTTTAGTGTAGAAAATGCACATCAAAAAGTGTCCTTAATGAATATTTCATCCGCAATTGTAGCAGTAATGGGGCTAAGTTTGCTTAACTTTTTTATTGTTATAATACCAGCTTTTTTAAGCATTCTGCTCGTATTAACCTTCATCATTTTTACTCTAGCTTCACTAGTTGCACCATTGATGTTGCTCATTAAAGGAATTATGGATGGTTTTCATTCCATTATCCTATATGACATATTTATGACTGGTTTAATGTTTGGTGTTGGACTTGTACTTGCAGTGGTGACTTACTACCTCATTAAGTGGCTATTTTACTTAACTATGAAATATTTAAAATGGAATATTTCTATTGTCAAAGGAAGTGTACAATCATGAAAAAAATTTCAGCGATAATATTATTAATAGGCTTGTCACTAATTATTATTTGTAGCGTGGGAGTATATGCACAAAATAAAAAATTGAGTAAAGACAAGCAATATAATGATCAAACAATAAATTTAATGAAAAACTATGATGATAATACTGTGAAAAGTATTTACGTTGATGGAAAAGTAAGCGATATAATTGTGAAAAAAGGTGAACATTTTTCGGTTAAGTCCAAAGGGAATGACAAAAATTTAAACGTCACTAGCAAGGTGAACAATCAACATTGGGTAATTACAGAGCGTCAAACAAGGCCGCATATTAATTTTAGAATACAAGGTCATGTTAGTAATCATATTACGATTACAGTACCTAAATATATTAAAAACATAGATATTAAGACTAATGATGGGGATTTAAATGTTGTTGGAGTAAATAGTGACACAGGAAGATTTGATACTAAATCTGGAGACATTAAAGTTCAAAACGGACGATATAAAAAGGTGACGCTTCATAATGAGGATGGAGATATTCATACGAAAGATATTCATTTTAATCATGCTGATATTCAAAATGACAATGGGGATATTCAAATGGAACAATTGCCCCCTGATATTCCTTTACGTATTAAAAATGAAGAAGGGGATATAAACTTGAATTATAAAAAAGAACTTCATCACACCCAAATCATCACTCGTAATGAAGAAGGACAAACAGACATCGATCATCGTGTGTTAAATCATAGTAAAGTTGACAATGGGAATAATAAAGTGAAATTAATTAATGAAAATGGAGATATTACAGTAAAATAAAGGCATTTTTCTATCATTAGCTCAAAATTAAGGAAACAAGTATTTTCAATAAACAATAAATAGTGTATTTTAAAATGCACTTTTCTGCAGATTTTAATTTGAATAAATTTAGAAAAAGGAAGTAGGACAAATAATAATATCCTGCTCCCTTTTTTATTTCCATGTATCGTCGGGATTTTGAAAATCTGATTTGCGCATTCTAGAGACATATGGATTGCCTTTAACAGTAAAACGTAGTGGTTTATTTGTCCATTCTCCTTTATTAGGAATACCTATTCGACCACTTTCTACAATAGTTTTTGGATATTTGCGATGATTGGTATCTATAGATAATTTACAGTCATTTAAGGTTGAGCCATCAATTGACCGTGGAATATTGAAAGCTTTAGTCCACTTTCCTGGACCATTAGTGAGCTCGTATCCAGATTTTCCACGATTGACGTTCATAGCGCCGATACCTTCATCTGGTTCAATAGCACGAATAAGTACACCTTCTGGAATGCCCTCAGTCCGTGTAACAAAGTTTATTAATAAATGCGTATGCATCACATGTGCATATATCGTGCCACCTTTTTTATATAAAGATGTCACTTTTGGCGTTATTTTGCCACCAAAACCATGTGCTGCTTTATCTTGTATACCTAAATAAGCTTCAGTTTCTACAATATATCCAGTATATGTTTGATAATCATCTTGGTATATAATTTTAACACCTAATAAAGCTTTTGCAGTTTGAGTTGTCTGCTGATTTATAAAGTCCAAATATATCATCTCTCTTTTTTATTAAAAGAATTTACTTAAAAAATTGTAAATTGAAATATTATGTTTTATATTACTATTTTTATTTAAAATACTTTTTGTTATACTTTCATTATGAGTTTTAATAGAAATAAACTCTTTTTAATGTAACAAATAATGTATTGATTTAAAACACTTGTTTTAATGACAAAATGAAAAGGAGTATATCTAATGAGAGAAAAAGTTAGATTTACACAAGCTTTTAAATTATTTTGGACTAACTATTTTAATTTTAAAGGGCGCTCACGTAGAAGTGAGTATTGGTTTGCTATGTTATGGCATTTAATTTTTATGATTCCTGCAATTATTGGTTACGCTTTTGGATTTATCTTTTTAATATCAAGTGAAACTTTTAAAAGTGAAGGATTTATCTTGTTGGGGGTAGGAATTTTAATCTTTTCTTTAATTTATATTTTTATTTATAGTTTAGTTACATTAATACCTAATGTTGCGATATTATCAAGAAGATTCCATGATCGCTCAATGACGATGACTCTTCCGATTATTTTTTATGTTTTCACTATCATTGTATCTGCTTTTAATTATATATTAAATATAGATAATTCAGCGGTATTAATATTTATGGGAATTATCTGCTTAATCTACTGGATTGGGTCGATATTAATATTAGTATTGACTTGCTTAGATAGTAAAACAGAGTCTAATAAATATGGACCAAGTCCAAAGTACAATTGCAACGAGACAAATTTCCATGGTGATAATGCTAATCCAGTTGATAAATAAAATTTAAACAATAATATAGCCCGAGACAATCATGATTGTCTCGGGTACTTTAATTGTATTGATAGTTTTTGATTGAATTGAAAATGTTCATGTATTCAGCGTAAGCATTATCAAGTAGTTATTAATCCTTGTATGCCTTTATATGTATTTTAGCTCTTTTGTTGTCGTTCCTCTGATAACAAAAGCTCAAGTTAAGCTTTAATTATCAAGTTTAGTTATTTTTGTGATACTTATTTTGTTCTTCATGCTATATGATGATAGAAAAATACATGTTTATAGAAAACCAGAATTTATTAAACGTCATTAAGTCAATAAAAAACAACGAGTTTAGCTTAAGATTAATTTCGCTATATATTTGCTGATTCATATCACTGTGGAACTTCTTATGCATCGACGTCCTATTGCATCAATGCTGACATGTTTATTCATTTCAACTTTAATCATGGTATCGGTGATTAAAATTAAACGTCTTGAAAGGGATAACAACTTAAATCAAATATGATAATTCAGGATATTGACGACCTAATAAATCATGTAGTTCACAATATTTATGGTAAAGTGGTTCATATGCTTGAACTTTTTGGAATTCAGGTTCTTGTATATAAGCTATAGGTTGCTTCATAGATAATGCCGCCTCTTTTAATGTACTATATGCGTTACCAACAGTTGCACCTAACATCGCTGCACCTAATGCTGAAGCATTAGACGAATCTAAGACGACAACCTTTTTATTTAAGACATTTGCATAAATTTCAACGAGTAATTTACTCTTTTGTGGGATACCGCCAGATGCATATACTGTATGAACAGGGATATGATTATCTTCAAATTGTTTCATAATTAATTTTGTTCCAAATGCTGTAGCTTCAATATATGCTCGATGAATCATTTCATATGGTGTTTGAAGTGTAAGACCAAAGATACTTCCAGTTAGATGGCTATTACTTAGTATACTACGATTTCCATTCAACCAATCTAAAACAACAACATGTTGTTCTTCTATTTTAATATGACTTGCTAATTCTTCTAAATAGTTAAGCACAGGCATATGATGTTCATTTGCTTTATCCACAATATGTTTAGGTGCTTGGTTCTTTGAGTATTCGAACAAATCACCGACAGCTGGTTGACCAGCTTCATAGGCATATAATCCAGGTATAATAGCATTTTTAACTGAGCCAGTTATAGAAGAAATGGGTACTTGCTTTGAATCTAACATGAGATGACAAGTACTTGTACCAATGACTGCAGTGAATTCTCCAGCTTCTATTGCCCCAACACCTAAGACGCCAGAATGTGCATCTATGATAAAAGGTGAAACCTGGACATCTTGAGAAAGCCCCCATATCTGTTGATAGTCTTTACATAAACGACCTGCACTTTTTCCAATTGATATGATTGGCGCTTCACATTTTTCTTTGACGATTTTAGGTAAATCAGGATCCACGCTATGGAAGAACTCGTAATTAAATCCTGCATCATTGTCCCAAAAACCTTTAAAGCCAATACCACAATTTGATCGTACATTTGAATTTGTTAGTATACTAGTAATGTAATCTCCAGCTTCCATTATATACCGTGCTCTTCTAAGAATTTCTGGTGCTTCATGTTTAACTTCCATGATTTTCGGTATCATCCATTCGCTATTTACGCTTGAGCCATAATAATCTAACCAATTTTTATTCTTACTCATCTGAATCATATGGTTTGCCTCATCTTGAGCTCCATGATGTTTCCATAATTTTACGTACGCGTGTGGATTTGTCTTTAAATCTTCATGACGATGAAGCGGTTCAAATTGTTCATCGAGAAAGATAATTGTACTGCTTGTAAAGTCGACTCCAATACCAACCACATTGTTTTTATTAACTTTACTATCTTCTAATACAAATTGAACACCTTGTTCAAGAATTTGTAAATAGTCGTCAGCATTTTGTAAGAAGTAGTTTTCAGGTAACGGTTTATCATATAATGAGTTCATATAAGTTCCGTTCGCATAGTTTTCCTCATATCTTGATATGATATGTCCGTTGGATGTGTCAGCTAATATCACCCTTCCAGAAGCGGTTCCAAAATCAATTCCTATACTATAACTCATGTGTATGCCTCCTATATATAGCGTAATTGTAATCAATCATATTGTTCTGAGTCGACGATTTGATGTTTAAGTATAGTTTACATGAATGTAAGTGTTTACAAAAATAATAATTATATTTTCGAATCATCTGACATACAATTTATTTACGTTAATTGCCGAAATCTATGGAATATTACAAGAAAAAGTGTAACAATATGTAAGTGAAACACTGTTGATAAAAGTTGAATTTAAAAAGTCTTATATTGCTATTTTAAAGTATAAAGTGTTTGATTTGTTTAGCCAAAAAGCTACCCCTTTTATGGCGAACGTCTTAAAAAATCAGGGAATTGAAAGTAATGTAAGACTTTGAACGTTCTTCTATGTAAAAATTTGTCCAATTAAAAGCAGATGTTCTTATATCATTATTAACTTTTAAATCAATCGCTAGGCTGGCGATTATAAATACAAATCAAATTGATATAAGTAAGTAATTATAAACACTGTTAACTAAGGTGATGAGGGGAATTAGGACAGGTGAGATAGAGGCCTTTAGTCATTGAAATATAGTTAGAAGGGCGTTAATTTTACAAGGTTGAAAGGGAGATTATGTAATGATATCTAAAGTTGAACATCAAAGACACGGTTTAGATTTAATTAAAATTGATAATGACGATACGAAAATTGTATTTACAAACTATGGTGCAAGAATTGTTTCTTGGAAATACCATGATAACAATATCGTTTTGGGGAATGTAGTAGAAGCAGATGAATTTTATTTTGAAGAACCTTTTAATTTTGGTGCTACGATAGGTCGCTATGCAGGTAGAATTGAAAATGCATCATTTAAATTAGATGATGATACTTTTCAAATAGAATCAAATGATGGTCAACATCATTTGCATGGGGGCAGTCATGGATTAAATAGACGTATTTTTGATTATGAAATAGTTGATGATATTGGACAAGTAAAGATTATATTCACAACAACGATTAAAGAAGAAGAGGACAATTATCCTGGAGATATGATGGTAAAGGTTATTCACACTTATGATGCCAATCATCGATGGTCCGTACAATATGAGGCAAAATCAACAAAAAAAACAGTATTTAATCCTTCAAATCATGTTTATTTTAATTTGAATCGTGATAACAATGTTGTGTATAACCACTGTATTAATAGTTCAGAATTAAAAATGTATATGTTAAATGATAAACATATTGTTAAAGAGGAGCAATCTCTTGATTTACATCGATTATTGGGTACAAAAAAAGTCTATTTAAAAGATATTTTTGAAAGTGACAATGAAACTTTGCAACAACAAATTAATCATTATAATGGCATTGATCATCCTTTCGAATTTGGTGGAAATGAGCTTACCATTGATAATTCTGAATTTGAACTTAATATTAAGACTGATATGCCTCACTTTGTAATGTTTACGTTTAATAATCCACAAGTTTGGAACAATGATTTTAATATTTATAAGGCGCATTCTGGATTTTCCATCGAAACTCAATATATGCCTAATGATATAAATATGTACGGCGCCAAAGCTCAGTCTATTTTAGAGGCAGATACATTATTTACATCTAAAACAAGTTTTCAAATTCATGAAAAGTAGTATTTTTATGATGATGATCATCATTCATTGCAATACATATGAGAGTCTGAGCTTAAAAGTTTCAGACTCTTTTTAAACTACTTATCGTCAGAATTAATGAATTTTCTATTTTCGGCACGCGTTTTCATTTTCTGTAGTTTTTCCTTTCGATCAGGTGAAAGATAAGGATTTCGAAGAGCATGATAAATTAATCTTAAATTATCACGCTCATTATAGAATAGATGATTTAAGTCTTTCACAGATAGACGTGAGTTTGATTCTGCCTTTTTAATGAGTTTTAAATTATCACTCTGATGTACATATCCTTCTTTTATAACTCTAAAATAAAATCCAGTTTTACCAGATTGCGACATTTTTTGAACTAAATTAGGTATTGCATATTTAGCTTGAATTTTCCAACAAGGTTCTCGTATATCTGATACTTCTATGATTGTATCGCCTAGTTGATACTGATTACCAAAATAAACATCGGCTTCATCTAGATGTTCAACTGTCAAATTCTCACCAAACATTGCATATTCAGGTAATTGATGTAAGTCATCTTTAAATAATTGATAATTAGATTTACTAAAACAACATATCGCTTTATGTATACCACCATGTTTATGATAGGCTTGTTCATCGTCCACGAACCCAAGTCGATTGAGCCACATTTGACCTTTAAAAGGAATTTTGTTTAACGCTGATTGCATTGGTTTATAGTTACCATAAGACAATGTTTCTATTTTGCCAATAGATATGGCATTCACTTTAATCATGTATATCACGACCTTTTAATTTATAAGCTATTATCAAGTGTTGATACAAATAGTTTAACAATAAAATGAAATGATTAATATGAAATCAAAAATGAGGTATGTTAAAAAATTGAATCTCATGTAGAATATAATTAGATACTTTTATGAAGAGGAGAGCAACGACCCATGAAAGATGCAAAAGAGCTAAAATTGATGACCTTAGAAGATGTACTTGGTCAAATTGAAAATGGTATGACACTAGGAATAGGAACAGGGAGCACAATTGAATTATTAATTCCCCAAATTGCTGAATTAATTCAGCAAAAGAATTATACAATTACCGGCGTCTGCACTTCTAATAAAACAGCATTTTTAGCTAAAGAATTAGCTATGAATATAGTTGATGTAAATGATGTTGAGAAAATCGACTTAGCAATAGATGGCGCTGATGAAGTAGACAGTGCGCTTAACCTTATTAAAGGCGGTGGTGGAGCCTTATTTAGGGAAAAGGTCATAGATGAAATGGCTGACCGATTTGTCGTTGTTGTAGATGAAAGTAAACTCGTCAACTATTTAGGAGAAACATTTGCATTACCAGTTGAAGTCGATAAATTTAATTGGTACCAAGTTGCCAAAAAAATTGAGTGTACTTATGATATTCATGTAAACAGAAGAATTAATGAAGATGTACCTTTTATTACCGACAATGGTAATTACATATTAGATTGTTCATTGCAAAATCGAATTTCTGCTTATGAGCTACACGAATTTTTAATTCATTTAACTGGTGTTCTTGAAACAGGATATTTCCTCAATATTGCCGATCAAGTAATAGTAGGAACACAAGAAGGCGTAAAAATATTAAATAAAGAGACTTAGCCATTATATTAAGCTGAAAAAATTAATCTGAGATAGAGCATTTGTGTTAAAGTGATTACCTTACACAGGCAATACATAATAGAGTTGTAAAGACATGAATGACATACAATCTTATCATAGTCATTGAGTCCTCTAATTTTTAATAAAGTTAGTTCAATAACTGATTTGTGCTGAACTCCGAAAATGTAAGATTGTATGTTAATTTTTGTTTTCTATGTTATTGATTGAGGCAAGCATTTTTATTTTGTTTAAATTCAATTTTGTTATAAACGTTAATATCAATTTATCTAATTGATGTAAGACATCAATTAATTTTTTAAGAAAAAGTTTATTGGTGTTTTAGTAATAATTTTTGAAAAAATAGTTAGGTCTTTAGCTGGGGTAAAAGGAGGTTTTATTTTGAAAGTTTTTTTATATTTCATTTACTTTTTCGTTGCGTTTTTTGTTGTTGATTCTTTAATTAGCTTGGTATTTCCAATTGAATTTGATGTGTATACAAATTTAATTACTGCATTCTTTTTTGCAGTTTTTATGACACCATTATTTTTTGTATTAAAACAAGACAAAAACAAAAAATAGAATAAAGATATATAATGGAAAAATTGATAGATACTGAGAAGAATATTTAAGCGTAAAAATGTTATGGTGTTTAAATATTACGATTAATAAAGTAATATGGATGAATTTAATATCCTGCTAATGCAAACCCTAGTAAGTAGATTAAGATTCTAAATGCAAAAGCAGTTATCATCTTAATAGTTCTAATGAAACACAATAAATTATCTTTAATCAATATAGCGAATGTATATTGATTGTTACTTAAATTGATAGATATGAAAAAGCCAGTCCAATGATTAAGGTGTCGAACGTAATCATTAGACTGGCTTATTTATGCATTTTAATACTAAAATCAAACTTTTAGAGTGCGAATCATTAATACAAGATTTATTTTAAAGTATCAATTATTACTGTGATTTATCTGTGTCGGCTTTATGATCTTCAACTTCGTGAATTTCATCTTTAACATCGTTGACAACTGATGAGTGTCTATCTTCGGTATAAGTTGAATGATCTCTAAGCTTATCATTGTGATTTGTATCCGTTTCTTTATTAACTGAAGAGGCGTCTTCTTTATAATCAGAAGTAGCAATCGCATCGTCACTCTTATTAGGTTTCTTTGATTGATATTTGTCATTATCAATTTCTTGTTGCTTTGTTTCATCTTTAGATGATACATCATGATCTGAAGTTGAAGAGGTGTCTTCTTGACTTGGTTCTTCATCTTGAATATGAGATAAATAATTATTAGGATCAACTTCGTCTAAACTTTGTTTCGTCGTTTTATAAACAATAGCACGAATGATGAGACTAAGAATAATAAATGAAACACCCACAATTGTTGTAGAAAGTGCAATGACTTTCATTGAGAAAAGGTCGCCTGTTTCTTCACTAAATAAAAAGACGAGAGCAAAAGTCATGGATGCGTGAAAGGCAGTTGCAATATAAATTGTACGACCATTAGTAGCTCTAATTAATTCACCAATAATCATTGAAAACATGAATGTATATAAGAAATGGTATCCGGCGTATTCTACACCATATGTCGTATTAGCTGTAAATACTGAATAAATAAGACCAACAACAATACTCGCAAAAAATGTATTCATTCTTGTTTCAAGAATATTTTGTAAGTAAGAACGGAAACCAAACTCCACTACAAAAGCCATTAAAATATGACCAATTAGTATAGTTAGTAATGATACTGATAAATCTGAAGTTTGTAATAGGATGAAACTATCAGCATAAGTATTAAAGCTAAACAAGCCGATCATTAAAATGATAAGTGGTAGAATGAGTGCTAAAAGTAGACGCTCAATCACCTTTAAACTGATAGAAAATTTCAATCCTGCTAATTGTTCTTTTCTGTGTTTAAATATTAATATGCACACAATTGCAGCTATGAAAGGAGCTAAATCTTTAATGCTAAAGACAAAACGTTTCACTCCGATAGTCGCTTGAAAATCTCTGAGTATCACGGACAATGCCATTGTAATAACGAAAAATACAAAGACCATCATAGCCCATTGGAACCCAGAAAATCTAGAGTTTTTCATTGTATGTAACCTCCATTAGGTAACAAGCTTAAATTGATTTATTTACAATTATACATCTTACAAGCATATGTTTAAATTGTCTATTTTAATTATAATCAAAATGTAATAGTCTTGAATCATTTTGTTAGCTAATCGTAAATAATTTTATCATTATATGGGTATGTTAAAAGAGCAAGCATTGATAAAGAAAAATTCAATAGTTATACTTTAATTAACTTAACTGATAAAAATTCAAGGGGGATATATCATGTATCAACTTGCGCAATCTAATCTATGGACAGGTCGTTTAGATAGTGAAACTGATCCTACACAATTTAGGCATTTCCAAACTGTTAAATTCGGTGATTTAAGTCAATTAGATTTTTCGGAGAAACACAAAGGCGTGGGCTTATTAGGATATGCAATTGATAAAGGAGTAGAATTAAACAAAGGACGTGTAGGTGCAAAAGAAGGCCCCAATGCCATTAAGCGAGCTTTTGCTGGATTGCCAGATTTGAATCAATGTGAAGAGATTATAGACTATGGTAATGTAGAACACAATCATGAGTTGCTAATAGATACACAGCGCGAATTCGCAG
Source organism: Staphylococcus sp. HMSC077D08 (assembly GCF_001837945.1). Taxonomy (NCBI): domain Bacteria; kingdom Bacillati; phylum Bacillota; class Bacilli; order Caryophanales; family Staphylococcaceae; genus Staphylococcus; species Staphylococcus sp. HMSC077D08. The sequence continues at coordinate 53,121 of NZ_KV834759.1, forward strand.
ACCTTGCTGCTAAGTCTATGAAACGACATAAACAAACATTTTTACTTGGTGGTGGTCATGATATAGCATATGCACAATATTTAGCTACTCGTAAAGTTTTTCCTGAGTCGTCAATAGGTGTGATTAATATAGATGCGCACTTTGACACACGTGATGAGGATTATTCAACCTCTGGTACTAGTTTTAGACAAATTCTAGAAGAAGATGATAATGCAGATTATTTAGTGTTAGGTATATCTCAAGGTGGTAATACACAAGCTTTATTTAATTATGCTAAAGAAAAAGATATTCAATTTGTATATGCAGATGAATTACTACATCAGGTGTCTCCCCCTATTAAAGATATGATAGAACGTTTTATCCATAATCATGATACGGTTATGTTCACAATTTGCATGGATGTAGTAGATAGTGCATTTGCACCAGGAGTAAGTGCACCAGCTGTCCTAGGTATATATCCACATACAGTTTTCGAACTTGCTAAACGTGTCATTCCAAGTGAAAAAGTAAAATCTATAAGTATAGCTGAAATGAATCCAACGTATGATTCAGATCAAAGAACTGCTAAATTAGTTGCTAATTTAGTACATCATTGTTTAATTTAAAGTTAGAAGTCGTCATGTAAAAATTTAATAAATTTAGATATACTTAGTTTCAAAATGCCTGTGATATTCGTTGATGTCTCGGGCATTTTGACGTTTTTTGACAGTTTATGACTGAATAAGAAATGGTGTGTTAGTCACAAATTAAAATGTCATACTTGTTATCGTAATAGGAATAACCATTTATTGTGAAGATTGTTCATTTCACTATGAAAGAGAATTTTTAATGCATGTTTATCATATATTCCAGTAATCTAAGCAGTAACTAATGAGACATGTAACTGTTTCAACATGTTTTCGCTTTTTTAAATAATTTTAATAAACTAGCTCTTAAAAACGTTGAATATTTAGAATTTTCCGATAAAATGTTAAGATAACTTTACTAAAATTGACAATTAAGTTAATTAAAAGAATGCTAAATCACAAGTTAAGCATATGAATAAATTAGAAGTGTGAGAAAGGGCTGAGCAATATATGACAAATTATTCTACTTATGTAAATTGGAGAAGAACGTTTCATCAATATCCTGAACTTTCAGATGAAGAATATGAAACTACAGAAACGTTACGGAAAATACTCAAAAGTTATGGTATACGTATACTGGATGTCCCTTTAAAAACAGGTTTAGTAGCAGAAATTGGGCAAGGAGAGGAAATGATAGCGGTAAGAACAGATATTGATGCTTTGCCTATAGAAGAACAAGTGAAGCATGAATTTACATCAAAGCATCATGGTGCAATGCATGCATGTGGTCATGATATTCATATGGCAAGTATATTAGCTACTGGTACTCAACTAAAAGAGATTGAAGATGAATTAAATGGACGCGTTCGATTAATATTTCAACCTGCTGAAGAATTAGGACATGGTGCATTTGAAATTATAAATACTGGAGTACTTAAAGGAGCTAAAGCAGTACTTGGTTTTCATAATTATCCCACTTTAAAAGTTGGTGAATTTGCTATTAAATCGGGTGCAATTACCTCTGCTGTAGATCGTTTTGAGTTTAATGTTAAAGGTAAAGGTGCGCATGCTGCAAAACCTGAGCAAGGAAACGATCCAGTCATCGTTGTAGGACAACTTATCAATAGTTTACAAACTATTGTGAGTCGAAATTTATCAGCTTTTGATAGTGCAGTTGTAACAATCGGTGAAATTTCTTGTGGTAACACATGGAATGTTATAGCTGACAAAGCTTATATACAGGGCACTGTTCGGTCATTCGATGAGGATAAACGTCATTATATTGAAAATAGGATGAAAAATATTGCTGATGGTTTAAGTCGTGTTTTTAATGTGGATATTGATTTAACTTATTCAAGACTACCTGGTGCAGTAGTAAATGATGCACATCTAACACAAGAAGCAATAGAGGTCGCTAAAAATGTTGGCTATCATGTATCAATGCTCGACGAACCGGTTACTATTGGAGAGGATTTCTCAGGTTATACAGAAGAATACCCCGGTGTTTTCGCATTTATTGGCTCCGACAGTAAATTTGATTTACATCATCCTAATTATCATCCGGATGAGCGTATTTTGGAAAAAGTTCCTCAATATTTCGTACAGCTTGTTCAACGTTTATTGACATAATTTGTGATTTCATATTTTCTATGATTAAACGTACATGATAACTGGGTATACAGAAAGCATTAAATGAATTAGGAGATGATTTGAAATGTCAGCTCAAGATCCGCGCAATAAATTTAAAACTGATAATTATGAAAAACAAGAACAAGAAGTTCCAGGTATACAAGCTAAAATGTCACCACAACCAGATTGTGGGGAAGATTCTTATCACGGCCACCATCGATTAGATGGCTTTAAAATACTAGTGACTGGTGGCGATTCAGCAATTGGACGTGCGGCAGCAATTGCTTATGCTAAAGAAGGTGCAGATGTAGCGATTAATTATTTACCAAGTGAACAACAAGATGCCGATGATGTAAAACAGATCATTGAAAATGTTGGGCAAAAAGCTATCTTAATTCCTGGTGATATTAGAGATGAACAATTCAACTATGACATGGTTGAAGAGGCTTATCAGCAATTAGGTGGTTTAGACAATGTAACGTTGGTTGCTGGTCATCAACTTTATCAAGATGAATTATCGGAGTTTAAAACTCAAGATTTTACTGAAACGTTTGAAACGAATGTCTATCCGGTATTTTGGACAGTCCAAAAAACGCTTGAGTATTTACAACCAGGAGGGTCAATTACAACAACATCTTCAGTTCAAGGTTATAATCCTAGTCCAATTCTTCATGATTATGCTGCAACGAAAGCTGCAATTATATCTTTAACAAAGAGTTTTTCAGCCGAATTGGGTCCTAAAGGTATTCGTGTTAACTGTGTTGCGCCTGGACCGTTTTGGTCACCACTTCAAATTGTCGGTGGCCAACCACAAAGCGCTATACCTACTTTTGGGCAAAACACACCGTTAGGACGTGCTGGTCAGCCTGTTGAATGTGCTGGGACATATGTGTTATTAGCGTCTGATGATGCAAGTTATATTACCGGTCAAGTATATGGTGTGACTGGTGGAACTCAAATAGATTAACTAACTATAGCATATTAATTAGTATATATTTTTCAAAGTGAAAGCACGACGAAGGTGCTAAACATCTTACAAAACTCTACAGTTTAATATAAGATTTGTTTATGATAATAAGCGCCTAGGACAAATATCAATGTCCTAGGTTTTCTTATCTTAAAGGCAAACAGTGATTCAATTGAATATACGATTTTCTTTAACTCTTTTTAATCTTGTCTACAAAGGGACAACAATAGTTAAATAGTAAATTTTATATTTTAAATAAAAATTGATTGGATTGATTGATAGTGAAAAAAATAAAAGCTGAAACACTTTCAGATATGCAAAATTACAAATTACTTAGTGGAAGTATTATACCTAGGCCGATAGCATTTGTAACTACTCAAAATTTAAAAGGGGATGTCAACGCAGCCCCGTTTAGTTTTTTTAATGTAGTTAATCATACACCACCTATGATTGCAATTGCTGTTCAACGTACAAATGGAAATAGAAAAGACACCTCAATAAATATAGAACAATCAGGTGAGTTTGCAGTGCATATTACTGATGAGGCTATTGTTAATGATGTGAATGAAACTGCTGCCCCGTTAAAATATGGTGTTAATGAACTTAAAAGAACCTCTCTAAGTATGATTGATTCTGATTTAATTAAAGTTCCAGCAATCAAAGAAGCAAAAGTAAGGTTTGAGTGTAAGCTTCATCAAATAGTACAATTGGGCAACAAAGATAACGGGAGTGATTTGATAATTGGTGAAATTGTCATGTACCATATCGATGAAGAGGTTTATTTTGAAGATAGTAAAATTGATGCAAATCAATTAAATCCGGTAGCTAGGTTAGCTGGAAATGATTACACTTTGTTAGGTCAAACATTTACGGTTAATCGGCCTACCTCATAAAGTTAAAAATACATATGCAAATCTCATTTTAAGGGTGTCATTGATGAAAGCATATCTATATAAATTCATGCCATTGCTCATTTTCGTCATAGGACTGATTATCTTTTACGTTTTTAATGATTATCCCACATTGTTACATGTCATAGTGATTATTGCTTTTATAACGAATGGATTGAAAAATGTATATTTTGTTAATAATAATATTAGAAATCATATGATATGGGTGAGCCCTAGACTCGATCGTATCCTTGGTATGCTTTCGGGCATACTATATTCTGGTATTTACGTGGTTGGCTTTATAAAGCAACAGCCTTTATGGATAGTGATACTTATTCTAGTATCAACAGTGGGTACTGCGGTTTTATTAGAAACAAAATTACATATTACATCACATCAATTAGAGGAGACGTTATCATCTGAACGGATAAAACGTAAAGTAATATCAAGACATAATGCACAACGTCTTAAGTGTATATTTTTTACTGTGATTGTTGTAGTAATCATTTCAATGCTCATATCATTATATTTAAAGTTGATGGTTATTTTTGGACTTGCAGTAGCGATTTTTATCTTAGCATCAATAAGTGTGGCTATTTTCGAAAAATACTTTACTATTATTGAAAACATGTAAACTATTATTAAAATATTTAAAATAATAAGTGTTGACGTTATTGCAAATATCTTGTAACGTTAAACACAATTCAATAACTTATCAAGAGAAGTGGAGGGACTGGCCCAAAGAAGCTTCGGCAACATTGTATCATGTGCCAATTCCAGTAACCGAGAAGGTTAGAAGATAAGGTTAAACACGACGTTAACTGAGACTGGGGCATGATTACGTGTCCTGGTTTTTTATTTTTGAGTTATTGATTAAATAGATAGGAATTTTTTAGTATAAAATCTATCAATCCATTATACGGGAAAGTAGGTTAGATTATGAAAGAGATGAAGAATGGCAATGCTTGGGCATTAATTCCTTTATTGTTATTTGTCTTACTATTTCTAGGTGTTGGTATTATTTCTGGTGATTTTACCACTATGCCATTAAATGTTGCTATTACAATTACTGTTATTGTTGCCTTACTGATGAACCGCAAGGAAACTTTTGCAAAAAAAGTAGAGGTATTTACAAAAGGTGCAGGTCACTCTAATATCATTTTGATGATGCTTATTTTTATCCTTGCTGGAGCTTTTTCGACGACTGCTGAAAAAATGGGTGGCGTGTCATCTACAGTTAATTTAGGCTTATCACTTATTCCTCAAAATTTAATAATTGTTGGACTATTTATTATTTGTATGTTTGTATCAATTTCAATGGGAACTTCTGTCGGCACAGTTGCAGCTATTGCACCAGTAGGTTTTGGATTTGCACAAGCAACAGATGTACCAGCTGCATTAGCCATGGCAACAGTTGTTGGGGGAGCGATGTTTGGTGATAATCTATCTATGATTTCTGATACCACTATTGCAGCAGTAAGAACACAAAAAACAAAAATGAGTGATAAATTTAAAGTCAATTTTAAAATTGTATTACCAGGTGCGATTATTACAATCATTATTTTATTCTTTTTAACAAATGGTATTTCCATAGATCATACTAAAAACTATGATTATAATTTAATTAAAGTTATACCATACTTGTTAGTTTTGATTCTTGCGTTAGTTGGTATTAATGTAATTATTGTATTAATAGGAGGTACTGTATTAGCCGGTATAATTGGACTGATTGATGGTTCTTTTGGTTGGAATGGCCTTTTAAATGCTATTTCTAAAGGGATTATCGGAATGGAAGATATTGCTATGATTGCATTGCTTATAGGCGGTCTAGTAGGAATTATTCAACATAATGGTGGTATTGATTGGTTGCTTAATTTTGTAAGGTCAAAAGTAAAATCAAAGCGTGGTGCAGAACTAGGTATAGCGAGTTTAGTGAGTGCAGCTGACATTTCAACAGCAAATAATACAATTTCTATTATTATGGCTGGACCATTAGCTAAAAATATTGCTGATGAATATGATGTCGATCCAAGGAAATCAGCAAGTATATTAGATATCTTTGGTGGGTGTTTTCAAGGATTATTACCATACAGCCCGCAAGTGATTTCAGCAGCAGGTGTAGCCGGAATTTCCCCATTCCTAATGTTACAATATAGTATTTATCCAATATTATTAGGTGTTTGTGGATTAGTAGCAATTATTTTAAGAGTACCTCGTTTAAATCAATCGTCAAAGAAATAACATACGACCCATAGTATATATTGGCTGTCAACAATCTTATGATTGTTGACAGTTTTATAATGATTCTTTGATACTCACCATCTGTATCTTATTTTTAAGTTGAGTATCAAGCAATTTAGAATAGTAGTAAAATGTTGATAAGGACAAGACTATACACTCAATCTTGAATTTAAAAAGTTAAAAATCACTAAAATTATAAGTTTTATTTAATATAATTTAATTTTATAGGGCTCAAAGTTTGTGACCTAGCTCAAATACGTTAAAATAGTATTAAGAGTGAAAGTAGGTGAAATGAAATGGCAAAATATAATGTGGAAAATGAATATGTTGAAATCGACATTGAGAGATTACTTAAATATACACCAGAGGTCGTTTATGAGGCATGGACAAAAACAGATATCTTAAAAAAATGGTTTATGACCACACAACGCACGAATAAATCGTTTGATGCAGATATTCAAGAGGGAGGAAAGTATCGCATCATTGATAGTAGAAATGGTAAACAAAACATCATAGAAGGTACATATGAAGAGTTAGTTTTAGATGAATATATCAAGATGACGATTGGAATGCCAGGACTAAGTGAGGAAGAGGATGTCATTGAAGTAGAGTTCTTTGAAAGAGAGAATGGCGGGACTCAAATGTTCTTTTACTATCGCTCTTTTATTGAAAAGGAAAGACGTTTAACAACATTAGAATATAAGCAAAAGAAAAAAGAATATCATGATTCAACAGCACATGGATTTGAATTGATGATTGATCAAATGCAAAATGTGATAGATGAAATTGAGGAACAGCGTCATAACTAAACTAAAAAGCCTGGGACAACAAAAGTTGTTGTTCCAGGCTTTTTAACGTTTTAATAGTCATTGTCTAAGTTGAAAATGGAAATGCCAAATAATATTTATATGTAAAGTGAGAATTGCATTCAATGATAATGATGACTCACTTTCCTATGTTAATTCATGATTCTCTTTATATTCGTTATATTTTCTTAGTAGTGTTTCAAAGAAAATGTGATAACTAATAAAACTGGAATAATCGATACCATCGTTTAAATAGAAGGTATTGCTTGAAACATAGACATTGTAATCAGCTTGTTGTGCCAATGTATTGTCCTTCATTGTTGTTACGGAAATAAAATATTTTTGTCTCAGTTGAAGCAATTGTGTGACTTCTTTAAGTTGATGTGTTTCGCCAGAAAGTGAAATAATGAAAAACAAATCTTCAGGAATTGTCTTGTTTAACACCATCTTTAGTTCATGAACATCATGTAACAATATAATATTTTTATGCATAGTCAACAGTATACGTTGTGCTTCTTCAGCGACATTCATCTGTGCACGTCCAGTACCATATAAGTATATTGTTGTAGCATGATGCATTTTGTTAGTTAATAAACGATAATCAATACGTTCTAAATAGTTGAATGTATTTTCAATTTCTTGTTTAAATTGCTCCATAGAATCAGAAGGAAGTTGATGATTCTTATTATCTTCAAATTTTAAAAAGGATTTAAAATCACTATAACCATCAAAACCTAGTTTACGAGTGAAGCGATGAATCGTAGCATTTGAAGCATGTGTCTGTGAGGCCAAATCTTGTATTTTCATATTTTTACAAACATCTATATGTGTATTAACATAATGTGCAATTTGTATATCATTATCATTTAATTGATCGAAATTAGAGTTTACTCGTTCATCTAAAATCATCTTAACACCTCATCATTGAAAATATTTTCTTTATATGAAAATATAATCTAATTATACAAAAATGTTTCAAAGTGCGTCAACGTCATTGTCATTATGTAAGCGTTTACTATATATTGATAATAACTTATTAAATAAAGAGCAATAAAGGTAAACATATATTAGTTATCATAGTTAAGGGAAGAGGGAGGTATTCAAAAATGAATGCAATTAAACGATTTGGTAGTGCAATGATAGTACCAGTTTTAATGTTTGCTTTCTTCGGTATTGTTTTGGGATTCGCTACATTATTTAAAAATCCAACCATCATGGGAGGCTTAGCTGAACAGCATACATTTTGGTTTAAATTTTGGTCTGTTATTGAATCAGGTGGTTGGGTAATATTTACACATATGGAAATTGTCTTTGTAGTTGGTTTACCGTTATCTCTTGCTAAAAAAGCTCCAGGACATGCAGCTTTAGCAGCTCTAATGGGATATTTAATGTTTAATACTTTTATCAATGCAATTTTAACTCAATGGCCACATACTTTTGGCGCTAATTTAAAAAAAGGTGTAGAAAACACAACAGGATTAAAATCGATTGCAGGTATTGAAACGTTAGATACCAATATTTTAGGTGCAATCATTATATCAGGAATAATAACGTGGATACATAATAGATATTACAGTAAGCGTTTACCTGAAATGTTAGGTGTATTTCAAGGATTAACATTCGTTGTAACAATCTCTTTCTTTGTCATGCTACCAGTGGCAGCAATCACATGTGTTGTTTGGCCAACGATTCAACACGGTATTGCTTCAATTCAATATTTTATTGTTGCATCAGGATATATAGGTGTTTGGTTATATCATTTCTTAGAACGTGTACTAATACCTACAGGATTGCATCATTTTATCTATGCACCAATCGAAGTAGGTCCAGTAGTTGTTAATCATGGTTTGAAAGCAGAATGGTTGCAACACTTAAATCAGTTTGCCGAAAGTAACAAACCACTTAAAGAACAATTTCCATATGGTTTTATGTTGCAAGGAAATGGCAAAGTTTTTGGTTGCCTAGGTATAGCATTGGCAATGTATGCAACTACACCAAAAGAAAATCGTAAAAAAGTTGCTGCATTATTAATACCAGCAACACTTACGGCAGTAGTAGCTGGTATTACAGAACCACTTGAATTTACTTTCTTATTTATTGCGCCATTTTTATTCGTATTACATGCACTACTAGCAGCAACTATGGATACACTGATGTATGGATTTGGTGTCGTAGGTAATATGGGTGGCGGTGTACTAGATTTTATAGCAACTAACTGGATACCTTTAGGAAAAGCACATTGGATGACATATGTCTTTCAAGTAGTAATTGGTCTAATCTTTGTTGCGATTTACTACTTCTTATTTAAATATTTAATTTTAAAATTTGATATTCCATTACCAGGACGTAAGAAAGGTGAAGAAGAAGTCAAATTATTTTCTAAACAAGATTATAATGATAAAAAAGGAGAGTCAACTCGCAATCATTCACCTAATAGTGAATATGAAGAAAAGGCGATGTACTACCTAGAAGGTCTTGGAGGAAAAGAAAATATTAAAGACGTTACAAATTGTACGACTCGCCTACGTTTAACTGTTAAAGACGAAAGTAAAGTTCAAGAAAGTGCCTATTTTACACATAATCAAATGTCTCATGGTTTAGTAAAAAGCGGCAAGAGTGTTCAAGTTGTCGTTGGAATGTCTGTACCTCAGGTAAGAGAAGCGTTTGAAAATATTGTAAATGATGATCTATCTTAGAAATAAAGTAACTCCCAAAATAATTCAATTAGAGATTATTTTGGGAGTTTTTGAATTTATATTTGTAAATAAGTTATTCTTGCTTATATATTCTATCTTTCTATTTATGAAATGCGTGCTTTATGTAGCATCTTTGCTCTATAACTTGCTGATAGGATATCAATATTACGCGTTGCAATAGTTTGAAGCAGCTTTGTGAAAATCTCAGGAGGACATGTGACGCTTGCGCAATTATTATTTAATGTATAATTTACATTGTGATGATTCACAAACATATTCATAATATCAATGACTTTATCTTTAATGAAGGCATCTTGTAAACCATCGATTGCTAAATCAAAGCGCTTAATAGATTGGTAAAGTTGTTCTGAATCAAGAAGTTCATTTACACGGCTGGGTAAAAGTATTTGATAAATAGCATAATTGTGGAAACTTAAGAAACTTATCAGATAAGGTAGTTGTTGCTTGGGGAGGCTAACTTCCAATGCGAACACATCGTTTTGCTTAATGATAGAATACTGAAAGGATTCACAAAAAGTAATTTCTTTACATAAATGTATTAATTTTTTTCGCGTTGAGCGAGATTTCAAACCTGCAACATTAATGATGTAGGTTTCAAATTTATCAATCAACATATGGGGACCTCCAATCGTTAACAATATATGTGTGGAAATGATATGAATGCTTATATTTTATACGCTGTTCGTTTAAATAAATTGTACCACTCTTTTTTTTTAGAATCACTAAGACTTTTGATTGAAGTTGAAAGAATTATAGTTATCTTATTTCGAATGAGTAATCATTGAAGGAAAAGTTTTATTCATAGCATAGTTATGAATCAGATTTTATATTATTTAATGCTTAGTTATTTAGAGGCAAGTTTATATCAAATTATGTTAGTATGAAAAATAATAAATGTTGAAAGGAGATGACAACATGTATAAAGCAGTAGTGTTTGATTTTGATGGTACTGTCATTGATACCGAAAAACATTTGTTCGATTTAATAAATACACATTTAAAAATCCATCAAGAAGCGCCGATTTCTTTAGAATTTTATAAACAATTTATTGGCGGTGAAACTACTGGATTACATACATATTTAGAAGATGCTATTGGTTTCAAAAATAAAGAAAAAATTTATGATCAATATTATCAAACAATTATTCAATTGCCGGTAAATCCCACAATCATTCAATTGATGCAATATTTAAAAAAACGTCATATCCCAATGGCGATTGCCACAAGTAGTTATAAAAAGAATATATATCCTATATTTAAACAATTAGGACTAGATACATACATTGATGTTGTTGTTGGTCGTGAAAATGTTGAGAGTGTTCAACCTAATCCCGAAATTTATTTAAAAGCTGTACAAGAGCTTAATTATAATCCTACAACCTGCTTAGCAATTGAAGATTCTGTCAATGGTGCTACTGCAGCGATGCTAGCAGGATTAGATGTTGTCGTTAATACGAATATAATAACGAAGGATCAAGATTTTTCGACAGTTCAATATGTTGGACAAGATATGGAATTTGAAGATATAGAGAATTTTTTATTTAAAGAATAAATTGGAGGTATTTAAAAATGGTCTATATTATCCTATTTTTCATAGCAGGTCCAGTTATTATAGGAGTGGGTAATCTCATATTGGGACCGATATTTAATAAACGCACACCTTTACATGTTCAATTTCGATCGTTTATTATTGGCTCTCTTGTATACCTTATTCTCGCTACGGTTTGCTATTTTTTGTTACTTCAAGGCAAATTATAATACTACTTACAGTATGAGTTGATATAGAACAATGTTTAAGCTAACTTAACTAAAATCAACTTGTTATTTATATTATAGAAAAGAAATCTAAAATCTACATTAGTGATTTATACTAGTTTGAATAAAATTATTAAATGAAAGGCTCAAAATTCGTATGAATATCTTAGTTGTTCACCAATAATGAGATTTGAAAACCATGATAGATTGTGGCATATGTTTAAGTCCATCATCGAGTGTCTTTACTAAAAAAGTCTGGTACATAAATCATAATGTCCCAGACTTTTTTATCGTCTATTCAACAGTAAATTTGTTGAACCTACATAATCAATTTTAATACTAATGTTACTAATATAAGTATAATTAATAATAAGTCAATGCCTACCATAATAGTATATCGTGTAGGTTTTTGGCCTTGCTGCTTAGCTAATACCATTGCTTTATAATTTGGAAGTAAACTAATGATTAACAAAATAATTACAATGAGTCCGATAATAATAGTCAAGATGTGTGACCTCCATTTTTTCTATTTAAGAACTCCCATATGACACCAGCAATCACACCCAAAATTAGTCCGACAATGATACCTATACGCGGAGTGAAGAAAATTGATCCGAATATAAGGCATATAAAAAGCGCAATAGGTAAAGTTGTACCATAAATAATTTTACGTTCTGACGAACTTAAAATTGTAAATACAATGATATAAATGACAAAGAAAACAATAGCTGCAATGACAGTTCGTACAATAATAGACGATATTGAAGCCTCTTTCATAGTCAATAAATTAAGAATTAAAAATGCAGTCATAAATATTAAAGAAAATTTGATTGCACGTATAACAAGCGCTTTATTCATATGAGCACTCCTTTACTATTTAAAAAAAGTATATCATATTTAAATAATTATTAAGAGCAAAGATATAGGTAAAATGGTAAAGTGATTTAACTTAAATTTGAAATGACATTGTATATAGTTTTAACAATCATTTGTGTTATATAGCTAGGTGGTAAGTTGTTAATATTTTAAATCAACTATAAGAGTGTGTTCTGAACTATTTCGTTTGCTCTATAATCTCTATTATCAAAAAGATTTTAATATGAGTGTTAGCAAAAAGCAAGAAAACATCTTAGCAGGATAGGTAAGCGCTTTTACAGAATTGTAAAAATATTGTTTCAATTTTGTCAATTTGTAGTATAATTACGGAAATAAGATTATCAAAAATTCAATCTAGATTTAGAGATGGGGTCAAGTTATGGAAAATAATGAGTTGCAAAGGGGATTGAATGCACGTCAAATGCAGATGATTGCTCTTGGTGGAACAATTGGTGTTGGTCTTTTTATGGGAGCAACAAGTACAATTAAGTGGACAGGTCCATCTGTTATTCTCGCATATTTAATTGCTGGTATTTTTTTATTTTTAATCATGAGAGCCATGGGTGAAATGATATATATTAATCCAACCACTGGTTCTTTTGCGACTTTTGCTAGTGACTATATTCATCCAGCAGCTGGCTACATGACTGCTTGGAGCAATGTATTTCAATGGGTTGTCGTCGGCATGAGTGAAGTGATTGCAGTAGGAGAATATATGAACTACTGGTTCCCAAGCCTTCCTAATTGGATACCAGGAGTGATAGCAGTTCTCTTTTTGATGGCGGCTAACCTAGTTTCTGTAAAAGCGTTTGGAGAGTTTGAATTTTGGTTTGCCTTAATTAAAGTTGTAACTATTGTATTAATGATTATTGCAGGATTAGGATTAATTTTATTTGGTATAGGTAATGGAGGGAATCCAATAGGGATTTCTAACTTATGGTCACATGGTGGATTTATGCCAAATGGATTCATTGGATTTTTCTTTGCTTTATCTATTGTGATTGGATCATACCAAGGTGTTGAATTGATTGGGATTTCAGCAGGTGAAACCAAAAATCCTCAAAAAAATATTGTAAAGGCAGTCAACGGAGTAATATGGAGAATTTTAATTTTCTATATTGGTGCAATTTTTGTCATTGTATCAGTATATCCTTGGAACCAATTAGGTAATATTGGTAGTCCTTTTGTTGCAACCTTTGCTAAAGTGGGAATTACGTTTGCTGCTGGTTTAATTAACTTTGTAGTCTTAACGGCAGCATTGTCTGGTTGTAATTCAGGTATTTTTAGTGCAAGTCGAATGATTTATACTTTGGCAAAAAAAGGACAAATGCCTAAAGTATTTACTAAAGTAATGAAAAATGGCGTACCTTTCTATACTGTATTTGCAGTATCTATGGGAATATTAATTGGTGCTTTATTAAATGTCATACTTCCATTAATTATTGATGGAGCTGATAGTATCTTTGTATATGTATATAGCGCCTCTATTCTACCGGGAATGATACCTTGGTTTATGATTTTATTTAGTCATCTAAGATTTAGAAGGTTACATCCTGAAAAGGTTCACAATCATCCTTTTAAAATGCCGGGAGGAGCAATTGCCAATTATTTAACTATCATGTTTTTACTCCTAGTATTAGTTGGTATGTTACTTAACAAAGAAACTGTGGTATCGGTTGTCATTGGGATCGTGTTTTTAACAGCTGTGACACTTTATTATTTTATTAGATATCACAAAAAGGAACGACAAATATAATAAAAGATGAAATGACAATTGATTGTTAAAATCAGTAATTTTTAAGAGTTAGTATAAATTAAAGCGATTCTTTCATACATTATCTTTTCTAGGATAAGTATAAAGAATCGCTTTTTATTATTTTAATGTTTGAAATCTATATTCGAGAGATGTTTACGGTAATTATCTAACGCGATTTTTGATTGAGTAATAAAATCTAAAGATGATTGATAATTTAGCGCAATATATCGATAGTACAATATATCAATAGTAAACATTTGTGCAAATAATGAAGTTGTGGCTCCCATGCGCATCTCATTTTCATCGGTTTGTCCATAGGTTAAAACAATATTAGATTGCTTTGCAACTGGATTATCAGAAGTGCTTGAAATAGTCGCAATGGGAATGTGATAATCTGCAATGACTTTGGCAATAGATTGCATTTCACTTTGAGTACCATTGTTAGATATAAATATAACACAATCATTAGAGTTACGTGTTGCTAACATAGTGGTAAAAATATGAGTTTCATGCACTAGTTGAATATTTAGACCGATGCGAGATAATTTTTGATATAAATCTGTTGCTACAACAAAAGAGGCACCATAGCCATAAATAAATATAGTTTCAGATTTTTTAATTAGATCACAAATTTCATCGATGATAGCAGCGTTAATGGTTTCATTAGCATTACTTAACGCTGCCTTAGAGCGAGAATGCAATTTGTTTTTAAGTGAAATTGTACTTTCGTTATCAACTAACTCAACATTATATTGTGTGACTTCTTTAGGTAAAAATTTAGACAAACGTGTTTTAAGTTCATTAAAACCACCTGGTGTCACCTTTTTACTTAGACGTATGATAGAAGTAGAACTAGTTTCTAATTGATTTGCAATTTCTTGAGAAGTCATATTAACAACTTTATGAGGATAGTTGAGAATAAATTGCGCAATTTTTTTCTCGTTTTTAGTGAAATAGGGATACTGGTTGTCAATCTTATACAAAATGTTTGGCAATTAAATCACCCATTTATTCAGGATTTCTCATTTCTTTAGTTGTGCCGAAGAAATAAGTAAAGATAAAGCCACCCGCATAAGCAGCTAGTAAACCTACGATGTAACCGAGATACATATTATTGGCAATCAATGGTAATAATGAAATACCACTTGGTCCTACAGCTGTCGCACCAATATGACCGATACCACCAATGACAGCACCACCAACACCGCCACCTATGCACGCAGTGAAGAAAGGGCGACCTAACGGCAGTGTTACACCATAAATTAAAGGTTCACCTATACCTAAGAACCCTACAGGAAGAGCACCTTTGAGCGTATTACGTAATTCTTTATTTTTACCGCATCTCACCCACAATGCAATCGCCGCACCGACTTGTCCAGCACCAGCCATTGCGGCAATAGGTAACAAGTAAGTGGAGCCAGTTTGATTGATTAACTCGATATGGATTGGGGTGAAGATATGATGTAATCCCAGCATGACTAAAGGTAAAAAGAATGCTCCTATAATGAATCCACTGAAAATACCTCCTACTCCAATAATCCAGTTAATGACATAAACAAGACCATCGGAAACAAAGCCAGCTAGTGGCATGATTATAAATATAGTTAACAAACCAATAAGTAGTAAGGTTATTGTGGGCGTTACGATGATATCAATAGAGTTAGGTATTATTTTATGTAGACGTTTCTCAACCATGCTTAATAACCAAACTGCAAAGATAACACCAATAATACCGCCTTGTCCTGCAGCTAGATGTTCTCCAGTGAAAATATTTTTAATTGGATTTTCATCCGTGATACCGGTTAGTAATGTAGTACCCCCGATGACACCACCTAAACCTGGTGTAGCACCGAATACTTTCGCTGAGTTAATACCAGTGAAAATAGCTAAGTAAAATAACATGCCATCTTTAATAACATTTAAGACAGTAACAATTTGTTGAATCCATTGACCTGAAATGGAACCGGCTGTAAGCAAGTTACTAAGTATTGCTGCAATCCCACCGATTAATCCTGCACCTATAAATGCTGGTATTAAAGGTATAAAGATATTAGCAATGGATTTTAACACTTTATTCCATTTACTTTGTTTACGTTGACTTTGGAATTGTTGTTTATGTTCATACGCACGTTTTTCTGCTTGTGATTTATAACTTTGATTTTTAGTCGTCTCTTCAGCTAGAGTTGCTCCCGACTGGTCAGCCATATGTTTAGCAACTTTATTAACAATACCCGGCCCAACAACAACTTGAATTCTTTCATCTTCAACAACGCCTAATACGCCATTGATTGATTTTAATTCATCATAATTAACTTTTGCATCATTGTGTACTTTAATACGAACTCGAGTCATACAATGGATGATATTACTTATGTTTTGAGAACCGCCTAATGCGTGGGTAATGTCTTTGGCAAGGCGTTCTTCTTTACTCATGGAATCTCCTCCTTAAGTGTTGATAGCTTGCTTAATCACTCCATTATTTTGTTTTAAACGAAGTCTTGCATCTTGTTGAGTTGTGGAACATAAGTGCATTACGATAGCTATTTTGATATTGTGGTCTGATTTTTCATATAATTCTATAGCCTCTTGATGATTTAAATCACACACATCTTGAATGATGCGAATAGAACGATGGATTAACTTTTGATTTGTAGGCCGTAAATCAACCATTAAATTATCATAAACTTTACCCACGCCAATCATTGTCATTGTAGAAATCATATTTAAAACTAGTTTTTGAGCAGTACCTGATTTTAATCTCGTAGAGCCTGTTAATACTTCAGGCCCCACATTGATTTCTAATACGTGATTTGAATTTTTACTTATATCACTGTGAACGTTACAAGAGAGTGCGACTGTTTCTGCATTCAATTTATTTGCATAATCTAGTGCACCTTTTACATATGGTGTACGTCCACTAGCAGAAATACCCACTACAATATCTTTGGATTGAAGATGAATGTTCTTTAAATCCTGTGCACCTTGTTCAGCATCATCTTCTGCACCTTCAATAGCTACCGTCATAGCTTTTTGTCCACCAGCGATAATCCCAATAATGTCATTTGGTGAAACGTTAAAAGTTGGGACACATTCTGCCGCATCTAGTACGCCAAGTCTTCCACTTGTACCAGCACCAATATAAATAATTCGCCCTCCATTATTAAAGCGTTGAATTGCACTCTCTATCACTTTTGTTAAATTAGGAATAACAGGTTCTATCGCTTTAGGTACAAATTGATCTTCTTGATTCATAGTCTTTAATGCATCTTTTAGATTCATTTCATCCAAATGCATTGTTTGTATATTTCTCGTTTCAGTAGTTAAATGATTCATTTGTTATTCTCCTTCGTATATACAAATTTAAAAGTATCTCCTGGTTGAATCAGTGATAACAATGGAACATCTTTATCACAAACATGACCAATACAATTGATGTGGGAATGACCTGGCATAGGAGCTTTTATAACTTGAATTTCTCCTTCATAACGACCATTCAGGTGATTATCAATTGTGATATCTCCTTGATCTCTATGTGCCGATCCTATCATTGGGACAGTCTGTTGATTATCTGTACGAGAATATTGGGACCGAATTAAATGTTCAGGTGAATCTAATCTTGATGTGTGTATCTTTAAAACTTGTGATGTAAATGAGGAGTCTAGTTGATCTAAGTGTAAAATAAAGTGTCGATATAGCCACATATTAGATAATTGTTCCGCATAAATGTGTGATAATAGCGTATCACTAATTATAATGTTAGATATACCCGTTAATTGAAGGTCTTGTGCAGCAATAAGAGGGTGTTCAAAACGATGTTTTTCAACTGTAGGAAGACCTTTGAATAAGGGACCTCTTTTCTGCGTGCCAGGTATAAAAGCACAAATTTTTGCATGCGCATCGTATTTTCTAATGAGTTGATTTTTTTCTTCAATAAATGAGATAGATAAACCAGTATCAGGTCTAGGATAGTAATTATGACAGTATAAAAGTTGATTATTAAATTCAGTACGATATATGTGCGCTAACATGCTATCAGTTAACGTACTAGCATTAAGGCAGCATTTGAAGCCTTGACTGATAATGTCTTTGATAAGGTCAATATTTAATTGATTATCTATACGAATATAAAAATCCCCATGAGGTAATTGGTTCAAATAACTGTAAATAGTTTGATTAAGTAATGAAGGGGTTACATCGATAATATAAGTGATTTGATAGGCTGATAATAGTTGGCATAAGTCTCCCAAATAAGCCATTTGATTTTTCTTGTCTTCCTCAGGTATCTGTAGTGAAGTAAAAACTACATCATAGCCTAAGTCAGCCATATTTAAAATATAATCTCGATCTAAATTCTGTCCTAGATAGACTGAGAAACCAAGCATTTTAAACACTCCTTCTTGATACCTAATCATGGCTAATTATAACCTTATTGCAACAAGTTTACAATTTAGTAAATAGAATAAATAATTTAATGTTTTAATTATAAGAGATTGATATTTATAATTATTTTTAACGTTAATATATAATTAATAGTATAATAGTATAGAAACATTTGAATATACTAAAGGGCTTGTTTATGTTTAAGTAACTGTCGGTGAATGAGTGTTTGTTGTGTATTAATGTAATAAATTATATGTCCTTGGTTTAAAGTTAAAAGTGGGGAATCGTTTAACCTTCGAATCAATTGACAGTATGACACAAGCGTATCATTAGAATTCAACAACAATTGATGAGACATTGCCCATTTCATCTCTTGATTTACAGTAAGGTTGAAATCATCTATAAAAGATTCAAATTTGTTATGATGTATGAGTGCATAGTATTTCGCACTTTCACTCAGAGAGAGTAATTTAACAAGTTGTTGTTCAATATGTAGTGAAATTTCTAAATAATTCATAAAGCCTCCCATATGATTGAATAATTATTGGTGAGTGGAAAGGATACAATGATGAAAAAAGATAAAAAAAGGCAAAGTTATAGGTTTAAAGATATAGTATGGCGTGATTTCAGTTTAATTGCGATAGGCTTTCTATGTATATTTATATTTAGCTTTATAGGTTTAACAATTGCTGCTATAACTTTTCAAAATATTAATGAATTACAACTTACTATGATTGGAACTCTAGGACAATTTATGTCATATATTTTAGTGATATTAGCTTTTTATTTTTTACATATCAATTCATTTGTAGATAGAGTTAAGAGTGGTTTTGACTATTTGAAAAAACATTGGTTGTTTATAATTATCGTCATGTGTGCATCTTTTATTATTTCTAATGTTTATGACAAATTAATTGAACTATTACCTAAATATTTACAATATAGTGAAACGCAAAATGAACTTGAACTTAATGAATTATTTAAAAGTGGTATATTTATTCCTTTTGCATTTGTACTTATTGTAATTGTAGGACCTATTGTTGAAGAATTGGTATTTAGACATTTGTTAATAGGTGAACTAGGTAAAAAGTTTAACTTTATTGTGATGGGGGTTATATCAGCATTGTCTTTTACATATATACATGTGAGTGATGCTAAGTCCCCATTTGAATTTGGAGCATATTTAATACTGGCAATAGCATTAGTATATGTTTACTTAAAATCGAATAGAAACTTAGCTTCATCAATTAGCTTACATATGTTAAATAATTTCATATCATTCATTTGGACAATTATTGTTGTATTCAGTAAATGATTTGAAAATATATTTCCGAGCAGTAGTTATAACGGGAAATGACTAAAGAGAGGTATAGTTTTGTCACTGGGAAGAAAATGAAAGTTTAAAAATGGATAAATGTACATTTATAACTCTATAGACAACTACTAGTGTACTAAATTGCCTGGGGGGCCTTTCGGCTATCCCAGGCTATATTTTTATCATTCAGAAGGCGCTAAAAACTGTCTATAATTTTCAATTGAGATATCTTGAGTTTGTATTGTTTTTTCAAAAGAATATGAGATATCTTGAATATTCATGATAGATAATTCACGAGTGTAACCTCTACCGATTTCAAATACAACAGCATGCCAAACGGCATTTTTGCATATTAAACCTATAAAAATAACATTTTCAGCTTGAGTTTGACCATCTTCATTTAAATCTACTAACATCACATTGCGCTCCGTGCAATAAATTAAAATATCAGAAAATAAATGAGGTAATGTGACATGATTAGAATCTTCAAATTTTATATAATAATCCATTTTTTTAAGCAATTTACGTAATCGTGTTTGAGGTAAATTTAAACATTGCTTGATTATTGCTCGAATTTCATTTTGATAAGGTAAAGTGGAATAGGACTGACTTTCATTTAGTGTTAAAAATAATGCCGAAAGTTGCTGTTCAGTTAACGATAAGGTGATTTTAGCATGTGCATCTTTGATTTGATAACCGCCTAATTTGCCATGACGAGCATATACTTTTACCCCTTGATCTTCTAATTCATCAATATCACGTAAAATAGTTCGCTTAGATACTTTAAATTGTTTTGCAAGTTGCGAAGCAGTAATGTTGTCAGAACTTTGAATAGTTTGAATTATTCGATTTTGACGTTCTAATTTATTCAATGAAAGTCACCTCCATAAACATTACATATTACAATTATTATAACATATAAGCGACAATGATGACATTTTGTCTGTTTTAACTCTATAATAGTGTAAAATTATACAAAAAACTTTTAGAAAACGCTTACAAAAACAAAAACAATATGATAATATAATATTTGTAACAGGGGGAGCGATTAGACAAAGGGGTAGAGCTACATATTAGATAGCTGTATAATCGTTCAAGTTACATCAAAACATCTTCAATATTTATTACTTACTTTCCTTTCTATTTGTCGGCTAGTTATTGACTAGCCGATTTTTTAATATTTATTAATACAAATTCTGATTTTATGACTCTATGATTTACAATAGATTTTACATATAACTATAATGATTTAAATGATAACACTATAGTCTTTGAAATAATGAAATGAAGGTGAAAATATGACAGAACTTTATTTAAAAAAATTAGATGAATATATATGTCAATGGATACGCGGTTTAGACAATATCATTCCGCGTTTGGTTGAGAAGATGGAAACATCAACAAAAAAAGATAGGTTTGATTTAGTTACCAATGTTGATAAACAAATTCAGAATCATTTTCAAAACTTTCTTCAGGAACATTATCCCACACATCAATTATTAGCTGAAGAGAAAGATAACTCAGATATAACACCTTACGAGGGTCACCTTTGGATTATGGATCCTATAGATGGAACAAGTAATTTAGTGAAACAACAAGAAGATTACTGTATCATTATAGGATATTTTATTGATGGGGAACCTAAACTTTCATATATTTATGATTATCCACATCAAAGATTATATAGAGCAATTGCTGGTGTGGGAGCTTACGAGAACAATCAATTAATGACATTGCCAAAAAGAATAGGTTTAAGAGATGCAATTATTTCATTTAAACCACAAGTGTTAAAAGAAGAGACGATTCAATCTTTATTTCATTCAGCCTTTGATTTTAGAATTATTGGGTCTTGTGGTCTTGATTCTATTCGAGTGATAAAAGGTCAGTTCGGGGCACACATTAACACGAATCCTAAGCCATGGGATATTTCAGCACAATTTCTTTTTGCAAGAGAACTAGGTTTGATTATGACACAAATAAATGGTGAACCTCTTGATTTTAGTACGGCAGGCCCATTTATCATTAGCAATCCTGGTTGTTACGATGATATGATACGTATCTTAAATGAAGGAGAAGCCTATTCAAAGAGTAATCATCATATAGAGCATGGTTAATGTATATTTTTATAAATTATATCAAATTAGCTCTATAGAGATTTTATACATTTAAGCTATACGATTTCTTAAAGAAAATTTAAAATAATTAATGAATAGGTCTGTAGATGTATACCAAATAAATTTATTTATAATATAATGACCTATGTATCATAAAACAACAAAATTATTGAATAGGAGTGGTAGGGATGCAAAGATCAGATAAAAGAAAAATGAGCCTGCCGATGAAAATACTACTATGGGTAGTGGGAATTTTATTTCTATTAGCAATCATTGCAGTTATTTATGTAAGTGCAAAAATATTTATTACAGGAGACAAGATACATAACCCCTTAAATCGAAATCATTCTGAACTACGTTCTGGAAAAGTAAATTTAAAAAATGGTGATCCATTTACTATTGCACTCTTTGGCGTAGATTCTGATGAAAAGCGAAAACAACAAGGCGGTGGGGAACGTAGTGATACAATCATGGTACTTTCCATTAATCCGAAAGAAAAGAAAACTGAACTAGTAAGTATTCCACGTGATACCAAAGCAGAAATTGCAGGTCGAGGTACTGAAGAAAAAATTAACCATGCCTATGCTTATGGCGGTCCTAACATGGCTGTTAAAACAATTGAAAAATTAATGAATGTTCCAATCGATCATTACGCTACGATTGACATGGATGGACTACATGACATGATTGATACATTAGGTGGCGTAGATTTCGTAAGTAATAGTACATTTACAATGGGTGCTAATCATTTTGTTAAAGGTGAAAAAACACATGTAGATGGTGATGCTGCCATGGACTTTATTAGAAGTCGTAAAGAAGATGGTGCAGGAGGCGATTTTGGTAGACAAGAGCGTCAGCAACTTATCTTAGAAGCAATGGCAGATAAGATGACAAGCGCATCTTCAATCACTCATTTTAATACATTAATGAATCAAATCCAGAAAAATGTTAAAACAGATTTAAAATTAGGTGATCTCAATACAATTAGAACTAAGTATAAAGATGCTAATGACCAAGTTAATCGACATCAGTTAGAGGGTGAAGGTGGTATACAAAATGACGGTTTGTACTATTTCATACCAAGTGATGCATCTAAAAATGAAAATACACAATTACTAAGAGACAATTTAAATTTATAAAAAAGAAAAAGCTTTAAAATCACATATAGTGTAATGCTTGAGTTTAAAACCTAGAACGAAATGTTCTAGGTTTTTTTGACAAATTAAGGATGGCTGAGTTAAATATTCTTATTTTAGTTTTCAAACATTTTTGCTTTATTTTTAAGGATTATATTGCATTATATACCATTTTCTTCTAACTAATATTTAAATAAAATGAGGCACTATGTAATTCAATGTCTTATAAGCAAAAAGTTATGATATTCAATGTTAAATGGCTTGAAATAAAGAAATTAATTTATTCATTTCACTCTTTAATTGATATTCATTTTCAATTAAATTGATTTTATTATATTTATTATGTAAACGCTTAACTTTTATAGAGTAAAGTAATACAATTTAAGTAATTCTACTAAAAGTTAAATTGTAGATTTAATCAATTAAGTTATAAAGTCTAAAGTGTTTAACAGTGAATAATTTAATGGGGGGAGAAAAATATATGTCTAAGGAGATAAAAATTAATCTAGATGGTAAAGATTATCTTGTTGAAGCAGGGACGAATTTACTCGAATTTATACGCTCTAGAAATACATTTGTACCAGCCATTTGCTATAACGAATCGATGGGACCAATTCAAACATGTGATACATGCATGGTAGAAATCAATGGAGATATTGCCCGAGCATGTGGAACATCGATTGAATCCTCAATGACGGTAAATACATACAATCACCACGTGAAAACTAGCCAAAAAGAAGCATTAGATCGTATTTTAGAAAAACATATGTTGTATTGTACAGTTTGTGATTATAATAATGGCGATTGTGAAATACATAATACGATGGATAAGTGGGGAATACAACATCAAACTTATAAGTATAAGAGAAAACCATATGAAAAAGATTATGGCCCTTTTTATAGATATGATCCAAATCAATGTATTTTATGTGGACGTTGTGTTGAAGCATGTCAAGATGTTGAAGTTAATGAAACAATACGAATAGATTGGGAAAGAGATCATCCAAGAGTAATTTGGGATAATGATGTCCCAATTAATGAATCATCATGTGTTTCATGTGGTCAATGTGCGACTGTATGCCCATGTAATGCAATGATGGAAGTTAATATGGAAGGTAATGTGGGATATCTCACAGATACAGAACCTGCTTCACTAGCATCTATGATTGATATTATTAAAAAATCAGAACCTGGCTATGGTACTTTATTAGCTGTATCTGATTCTGAAGCAGAAATGCGTAAAGAACGTGTCAATAAAACTAAAACTGTTTGTACATATTGTGGCGTAGGTTGTTCGTTTGAAGTATGGACGAAAGATAGAGAAATATTAAAAGTTCAACCTTCCCATGATTCTCCAGCAAATAAAATAGCAACATGTGTAAAAGGTAAGTTTTCATGGGGACACATTAACTCAGATCAACGATTAACGAAACCTTTAGTGAGAAAAGAAGGTATGTTTCATGAAGTTGAATGGGAAGAGGCCCTACAAGTTATTGCTAACAATTTTGAAAGAATTAAAGAGCAATATGGCGCGGATAGCTTGTCATTTATTTCTTCATCCAAAGCAACTAATGAAGAATCTTATTTAATGCAAAAATTATCTCGTCAAGTTATTGGTACAAATAATGTAGATAATTGTTCGCGCTATTGTCAAGCACCAGCGACCAAAGGATTGGTAAGAACAGTAGGTATCGGTGGAGATGCAGGCGGGATTGTTGATTTAGAAAAAGCATCTATGACTGTATTAATAGGTACTAACACAGCAGAAGCGCACCCTGTAATTGCTTCACGAATAAAACGTGCACAAAAGTTATTTGGTCAAAAGTCATATGTTTTTGATATAAGAAAACATGAAATGGCAGAACGTGCAGATGCTTTTTATCAACCCAAACCTGGCACCGATTTAGCTTGGTTAAGTGCTGTCACTAAATATATTATTGATAACAACTTACATGATAAATCATTTATAGAAAAGTGGGTTGATCACTTTGATACATATTACCAATCACTAGAACCATTTTCAATGGTATTTGCAGAGGAAGTAACAGGAATTCCGCAAGAACGATTACTACAATTTGCGCATGAAGTAGCAAAAGCTGATTCAGTAGCGATATGTTGGGCGATGGGTATAACACAACAAGATATTGGAAGTGATTCAAGTACGGCTATTTCTAATTTATTACTGATTACTGGTAATTATAGAAAACCTGGTGCTGGAGCATATCCTTTAAGAGGTCATAATAACGTTCAAGGATGTAGTGACATGGGAAGTATGCCAGATCAATTTCCAGGGTACCAACTTATCAGTGATGATAAAATACGTGCTAAATTTGAAAAAGAGTATGGAGTAAAGCTAAATGATAAACCTGGTAGAGATAATCATCAAATGATTGAAGGAATACATAATGGTGATATTCATTCGTTGTATTTGTATGGAGAAGATACAGGTATCGTAGATTCCAATATTAACTTTGTTCAAGCTGCTTTTGAAAAGTTAGACTTTATGGTAGTTCAAGATGAGTTTTTAACATTTACAGCTACATTTGCAGATGTAGTTTTACCAGCAAGTCCTTCACTAGAAAAAGATGGAACTTTTACTAATACGGAGCGACGCATACAAAGATTGTATAAAGCATTAGATTCGCTTGGAGATTCAAAGCCGGATTGGGAAATTTTCCAACTTATTGCAAATCGACTAGGGGCGAATTGGGAGTATCAGCATCCAAGTGAAATTATGGATGAAATTGCACGAGTAACACCATCGTATGCAGGTGTAAGTTATGATCGTTTAGAAGGTTTTAATAGTTTACAATGGCCCGTAAATAAAGATGGTAAAGACACTCCAATACTTTATATCGATGGGTTTAATTTTGAAAACAAGAAAGCTAAATTATATCCATTAACCTTTGATAACTATTTTAAAGAAGATGAAGTATATGATTTACATGTCAATAACGGTCGATTACTTGAGCATTTCCATGAAGGTAATATGACGTATCAAACAGAAATGATTAAATATAAAGTACCTCGAGCATTTGTTGAAATTTCACCCGAGCTTGCACAAAGTCGTGACATTCATGAAGGAGCTGAAATTAAATTGATTTCTGAGACTGGAGAGGCTTCTTTACTAGCACACATTACTGATAGAGTAAAAGGAAAAGAAATATATATTCCATTAAATAATGATGCATTAGAAAATGGAGATTTAGGTGCTATTAATGCTCTTACGAATAGTGACGTAGATCCTTATACAGATACGCCTTCCTACAAACGAACACATGCACGAATGGAAGTTGTGACGAAAAGAGGCAAATCTCCATTGAATCCAACGAATTTCCGAGTTAATAAACAGCGGCAACCACAATATAGTGTTCAAGTTCAAAAAAAATGGGAGCGCTCAGATTATGTATTCCCAGGAAAGATGAGTGATTGATAATGGCAGAGAGAATTACTGAAATTAAACGTTTAAAAAAATCATATGAGCAAATTAAACAAGAAAGTTTGAATGATGTTATCGATGCAATTGTAGAAAATAAAGATAGTATTTTAAAAGCAATACGTTTAATTGGTATATTAGATGAAGCTAAAATTCTGGATGCATTAAATGGTGGTTTAAAAGCAAGACAAGTCATCATTAATAAATTTGCCGTTGAATTGAATAAAGATATATATTCAGGCGTTTTAACAAATATGGCACAACTTGTCTTTTTGCTAGGAGAATTAGATGTTAAAGATTTAAGTGAATTATTATCTCGTTTAAACAGAGGGATACATGCTGCGAATCTAACAAAACCTGGTGACAAAACAACAATTAAAAGTCTTGTTGGATTTTTACGTGATGATGATCTCAATCGTAGTATGACTTATATGTTAAATCTGCTTAGAGGAATGTCTAGTAATAACTAAATCTATTACGGTTTAATACACTTTTAAACTAACATCTATACCTTAAATTTCTAGTACATTTGATATAAAAACTTTTTAACGTATTATGAGTCGACATTTATTCTTCTAATCATGTATGATGAATAATGTTATTAAAAATCATAGAAGGAGTGACGCATATCAATCCTAAAGTATTAAAAGCTCTAGCAATCACATCTAATGTACTATTAGTTATTGGAATCATTTGTCTAATTATGCTAAAACTCATGTTAGCTATTGCATTTTTTGTTGTATCATTAACAATTAGTCTCGTTATTTTTAATGTTATGTTCAGACACCGTACAGGTATGAAAATTGCAATTAATGTCTCTTTCTTTATAGTGATGATTGCTATCGTAGTAGCCTATTTTGTATTATCTTAAAATTTTTAGGAGTTTGTTGAAATGTTAAAGAATACTCGGCTTCGTATGACAACATTGTTCATAATTAGCATACTCGCTATTTTAGCAATACTTTTTCTTATATTTGATACAAATCTTTTTAAAAATGATGTTAAACATACATTTAAAGAAGCGGTGTCACTTCAAACAAGTGAAGGAAATATCCATACTAAAGAAGTTAATGGTAAGTTTATATATGCTTCCAAACAAGATATAGAGAAAGCTATGCAAATAAAACATAGTGATAACAATTTGAAGTACATGGATATATCAGAAAAAGTACCTATGTCAGAGAAGGAAGTTAACCATATTTTAAAAGGAAAAGGTATTTTAGAAAATAAGGGATCAACGTTTATTAAAGCCCAAGATAAATATGAAGTGAATATCATATATCTCATTAGTCATGCACTAGTTGAGACAGGAAATGGTCAATCAGATTTATCAAATGGAATTAAAGAAGGTGACCATCACTATTATAACTTTTTTGGTATTGGTGCTTTTGACGAAGATGCTGTAAAGACTGGTAAAAGTTTTGCTAAACAGAAGAAGTGGACCACTCCTGAAAAAGCGATAATGGGCGGCGCGTGGTTTGTGAGATTCCATTACTTTAAAAATAATCAATTGAACTTATATCAAATGCGGTGGAATCCACAAAATCCAGGCCAACATCAATATGCTAGTGATATTCAGTGGGCTAATAATATAGCTGATTTAATGGAGAAATACTATGATAAATATGGAATAAAAAAAGATCATATAAGAAAAAAATATTACAAATAAATAAAATTAGAGAATGATTGAGCAATCAACTAAGTGTTTCATTCTATTTGGGCAATTTATATATGAAAAGCTTCAAACAGAATAGTTTTAACTTTGCCAATGATTAGCTATATGATAAAAAACTTGGGACAATAAAAGATGTCTCAGGTTTTTTAGCTTTAAAAGAATATTCAGAAGCATATACCCATGTAGAATATTTAAATATTTTTTTACAATAGAGTGAAAATTTAAATTGAGCATTAACGATAGAACGAATAGATATATTCATTATTTTTAACTAGAGAATTGTATTCATTGACAATTAAAATAGAAGGGTTTGCTTTTCAACATGTGTGTGTGTGCTAAAATAATAAAGAATGATAAATTTGAGGTGTAAAACATGAAAATAGCAATAGTAGGCGCAGGTATAGGTGGATTAACTGTTGCTGCGTTATTAGAAGAACAAGGTCATCAAGTTAAAGTGTTTGAAAAAAATAATTCTATAAACGAATTGAGCGCTGGTATTGGGATAGGAGATAATGTTTTAAAAAAATTAGGGCATCATGACCTTGCTAAAGGCATTAAAAATGCTGGTCAAAATCTTACCGCAATGAATATTTATGATGAGCAAGGCACCCCATTAATGAGCGCTAAATTGAAGGCTCATTCTCTAAATGTCGCATTATCTAGACAAACTTTAATTGAAATCATACAGTCATATGTCAAAGAATCATCTATTCACACAGGCTTTAAAGTTACTAAAATTGAACAAACGAGTTGTAAGGTTACCCTACATTTTATCAAACAGGAAAGTGAATCATTTGATTTGTGTATTGGTGCTGATGGGATACATTCTGTAGTAAGAGAGTCTGTAGGTGCGCGAACTAAAATTCGTTACAATGGTTACACATGTTTTAGAGGAATGGTTGAAGATGTACAATTTAATGACCAACATGTTGCGAATGAATATTGGGGTGTTAAAGGGCGAGTAGGTATAGTCCCATTAATTAATCAACGTGCTTATTGGTTTATTACTGTTCATGCTAAAGAAGGAGATCCAAAATATCAATCTTTTGGAAAACCCCATCTTCAAGCATATTTTAATCACTTTCCAGATGAAGTGAGAAAAGTGTTAGAAAAGCAAAGTGAAACAGGTATATTACTTCATGACATATATGATTTAAAACCGCTGAAGACATTCGTTTATGGACGTACTATTTTAATGGGCGATGCTGCGCATGCCACTACGCCTAATATGGGACAAGGTGCTAGTCAAGCTATGGAAGATGCGATTGTATTAGTTAATTGTTTAGAAAAATATGATTTTAATAAAGCGATTGAGCGTTACGATAAACTTAGAGTTAAACATACCGCAAAAGTGATTAGACGTTCGAAAAAGATAGGTAAAATGGCTCAAAAGCATCATAAATTAACTGTTAAACTTAGAAATACCGCGATGAAATTGATACCAAATGCTTTGGCATCAGCTCAAACAAAATTTTTATACAAATCCAAAGAAAAGTAATATATGATGACATATATTGTTAAATGATAAAGTTAAATATTAAAAATGCAGTAATTTTAATAAATAAAGAGCTATGAAGATAGAGACTCAACTCAATATCTTCATAGCTCTTTTTGTGTTTATGTTGTTGAATGCATCAGTTAATTGACAATAAACTGAGGTTCGTCACCATTTAATTTTTTTATTGTATCATTCGCAACAATTTTAGCCATCATATCTCTAGCTTCAAATGTTGCATTACCAATGTGAGGTGTAAGCACAATGTTTTTAAATGATTTTAATGCATCGGTGATTTCTGGCTCAAATTCATATACATCCAATGCAGCACCTTCAATAGCTTTATTATCAAGTGCTTCAACTAAAGCTTGTTCATTTACTATTGGACCACGTCCTGCATTAATTAGATAGGCAGTAGATTTCATTTTATTAAATTGTTCAGTATCAATCATATGATGCAGTGAAGGATTATATGCCGCATTGATTGTAATAAAATCTGCATTTTTAAGTAAAGTATCTAAATCTACATATTTCGCACCGATATCTCGCTCTTTTTCCTCTTTACGATGAGGACCAGTGTAAAGTACATCCATATCAAATGCACGTGCGCGTTTAGCCACTGCACCTCCAATTTCACCTAAACCTATAATACCAATAGTTTTTCCTGATACCTCTCTACCTCGGAAGAATAAGGGTGCCCAACCATCAAAGCCTGTTGTTCTGGATAAATGATCTCCTTCTACAAT
The DNA here is from genome assembly GCF_001837945.1 of Staphylococcus sp. HMSC077D08. Classification (NCBI taxonomy): domain Bacteria; kingdom Bacillati; phylum Bacillota; class Bacilli; order Caryophanales; family Staphylococcaceae; genus Staphylococcus; species Staphylococcus sp. HMSC077D08. The sequence continues at coordinate 83,620 of NZ_KV834759.1, forward strand.
TCTACGCGCTACTGATAAAATTAAGCCGATTGTTAAATCAGCAGTAGCATTTGTCGAAGCGTGTGGTGTATTTGTAACATCTATATTTTGTTGTCTTGCATATTCGACATCAATATTATTAAAACCTGCACCATAATTCGCTATAATTTTAAGGTTATTAGCACTATCAATAATATCTTTATCAACAGAAGTTGATAGTAAACTTACTAATGCATCTGCATGTTCTACCCCTTTTTTTAAGGTTTCTTTATCAATAAGTCCCTCGCCATCATACATGTCTACCTCAAAATGTTCTTTCAATAAGTTAAGTCCCACTTCAGGTATTGCGCCTGCAATATAAACTTTTGTCATAACCATCACTCCTTCTTTTATGAATAGTATAGTAAAATAAGAAAGCGCAAACAATCATTAAACCTTAATGATTGATATTAATAACTTATTAAACGTAATCCAACAACTGAAATGATGATTAATAAAATACATAAAATTCTACTTATACGTGTAGACTCTCCATAAAAAATCATTCCAATCAATGTACCACCAGCTGTACCAATTCCTGTCCATATAGCGTAGGCAGTCCCCATAGGAATAGATACCATTGCAAATTTTAACGTACTAAAGCTTAATATAAATGCTAATCCTAAAAAAATGACATAAATTTTATTCTTTGTACGTGATAGCTCGTTTAAAAGAACAACACCCAAAATTTCAAAACTTCCGGCTATCATTAGAAATAACCAAGCCATACTTTTTATCTCCCTTCTTTCGTTGCATCAGTTGTAAGTTTTAATCCTATTATTCCTAAAATAAGGGTCATTATTAAAAATATTTTAGTGAAAGTAAATGGTTGGTTGAAGAAAATCATATCAACTAACACTGTACCAACAGCACCGATTCCAACAAAAAATGCATATACTGTACCAACTGGTAAGTGCTTCGAAGCATCAATGACTAGAAAAAAGCTTAAAGCAATAAAAAAGAGGGTGAATATCCATGTAAACAATGAATGCGCTTGATCAAGTCCGGTGACCCAGATGATTTCAATAAAACCGGCTAATATAACTTTAAGCCATTGCATTCTTTTATTCCTCCTATTAAAGTAATAGAACCATTTTCTCAAATTAGTAACTTCGAGGCAATGGCTTCTCACAAACATTCCCATTAAATAAAAAATCCAATCTATTCTTACACAAGAATAGATTGGAGCAATTTTATTAGTTTAAATACTGATTAGTTTAGGTGGATGTAATTATATGAACTTGCTTCACTGGCAGAGATTGTTCGTGTACTTATAGAGAATGGACCACCATCATAGTTCATTTCTGATACAGTAATTGAACCATCATTATTGACACTTTCAACGAAAGCAACATGTCCGAAAGCACCTTCAGATGATTGCATAATTGCACCTTCTTCAGGTGTATTATTTACAGTGAATCCTGCTGCTTGAGCTGCAGATGCCCAGCTATTTGCATTCCCCCATGTTGATCCGATTTTTCCACCAGTTTTATCGTAAACATACCAAGTACATTGGCCAGAAGTATATAAATTTCCTGATTTAGAAAATGATACATCAGTTGTACTATAGTTATACGTACTTTGTTGTTGATTATTATTTTCAGCCGCATCAGCATGTGTTGTGTGACCTAGAAATGCTATACCAAGTCCAGCTACCAATGTCGAGATTGTTTTGATTTTTTTCATAATATTTAACGCCTCCAAAAATTGTAATATTTATTAGATGTACTGCAAATTGATTTAAAAAATTATTAACATGTTTACTCATTCATGTGTGTGCATGTAGTTGTTCTTAACAACACTGAATACTTTAACAGATTTAATTGAAAATATGGGGATTGTTACTTATTCGTAAACAAAATAAAAAAACCTTGATTATCTATGTAATAAAAGATAACCAAGATTACGAACTCAATTTATATTGTTAATGTGCTTCAAATCAAGATTTGAAGGGTCATAATGTAAATAATTTTAAGTGTTTTATTACAATGATTCTGTAATAATGTAACTTATTTTATAAACGGTATCGTGAGTGGGATAGTGTAAGTTTTGCCAGACATATATTTTACGCAAGCAATAATTGTACACACAAATGACATTATTAACAATGCCAATAAGATGAAGACTACCACCAGTAGCAAAATTAATAATAAGATGGCTAAACTTTCACTTATATTCATTAAAGGAACAATCATAAACATACATATCACGCCTACTGTTGAATAGATAGTATAAGAAATAAAATAGTTCAGATACGTTTTCCCAGATACATCAACAAGTCGAGACTCTTTACGTTTGAGTAACCAAATAATCAAAGGACCAATGATACCAGTAAATAAACTTAATAAATAAATTAACATTGCCATTAAACGATTATCTTGACTTTCCTCATTTTGAATAGTTGATTGGTGGTGAATTGTATTGTCATTCGATAAATTGTCTGTTGAAGCTTGATTAGACACATTCTTAGATTCTAATTCATTGTAATTCGTTTCTTTGTCCATAATAGGTTTTGCCTCCATTTGTAAAAAATTTACTTAATATAACTATAATTGTATCAATAATTAATTATTTATTAAATGTTAAATTTGATCTTTATATCGATTGACGAAGTAGTTTGAAATATAGATAATTTGGTTATATAGTACTGTTGTTATTAATAAAATTTTAAGCGTTATATATAATAGTAAAGTAAACGAAAAAATTTTCATATTATAATGCAGTTCTAGTACATATTTTAATCATTACATACATGTGGAGAGGCACATCGTTCAATCAGATTATGTTTGAATTGAGAACCACTCCTTTTTTATGGCAAGAATACAAAATATTATAGTGACTTATTGTAGTATAATCCTAAAAATTTAATGAAAAGAGGTAAAAAAATGAAAATAGCTATTGTAGGTTCAGGTAATGGTGCAGTAACTGCTGCAGTGGATATGGTAGATAAAGGGCATGATGTACGATTATATTGTCGTAATGAATCTATTAGTAAATTTGATGCGGCCCTAGAAAAAGGTGGTTTTGATTTTAATAATGAGGGAGAAGAGAAATTTATAGAGTTTACTGATATTAGTGATGATATGGAGTACGTTTTAGATGGTGCAGATATCGTTCAAGTTATTATTCCTTCATCATTCATTGAATATTATGCTAAAGTGATGTCAAAATTTGTGACGAACGACCATCTCATTTTCTTTAACATTGCTGCTTCAATGGGCTCAATACGATTTATGAATGTATTAGAAGATCGTCATATTGATGTACATCCACATTTTGCTGAAGCAAATACATTAACATATGGTACACGTGTTGATTTTAACAATGCTAAAGTAGATTTATCTTTAAATGTTCGCCGTGTGTTCTTTTCAACATTTGATCGTAGTGAGTTAAATGAAAGTTATGAAAAGGTATCTAAAATTTACGATTATCTTGTGAAAGAAGAAAGTTTACTTAAAACGAATCTTGAAAATGGTAACCCAGAAGTACATCCTGGACCAACATTATTGAACGTTGGACGTATTGATTACTCGGATGAGTTTTCTTTATATAAAGAAGGCATAACAAAGCATACTGTGAGATTATTACATGCTATTGAGATAGAACGTTTAAATTTAGGGAGAAAATTAGGTTTTGAATTATCGACTGCCAAAGAATCAAGGATTCAAAGAGGTTATTTGGAACGTAAAGATGAGGATGAACCGTTAAATCGTCTTTTTAATACTAGCCCTGTGTTTTCTCAAATTCCAGGACCGAATCATGTTGAAAATCGTTATTTAACTGAAGATATTGCATATGGATTAGTATTATGGTCTAGTTTAGGACGTGTCATTGATGTCCCAACACCTAATATTGATGCTGTTATTATGATAGCTTCAACAATTCTTGAACGCGATTTCTTTGAAGAGGGCCTCACTATCGAGGAATTAGGCTTAGATAAATTAGGATTAGAGTAATATTTAGCAATTAAAATTTAAGAAAAGAGGTTTTGTTTCAAATCATACTGAAGGGAGCAAAAGTATGACTCAAAAGTATAGATATCCTACATTTTTAGAATCTATTTCAACTATTTTAGTTATGGTTGTCGTTGTGGTAATCGGTTTTGTTTTCTTTGATGTTCCGATACAAGTACTATTATTAATTTCTTCAGCTTATGCAGCATTGATTGCACATAGAGTGGGGTTAAAATGGAAGGATTTAGAAGAAGGGATTACTCATCGATTGAGCACGGCGATGCCAGCCCTCTTTATTATTTTAGCTGTTGGAATCATTGTAGGAAGTTGGATGTATTCTGGAACAGTTCCAGCGTTAATTTACTATGGACTTAAATTTTTAAACCCAAGTTATTTATTAGTATCTGCATTTATAATCAGTGCAATGACTTCAATTGCTACAGGAACAGCTTGGGGATCAGCATCAACAGCAGGCATTGCACTCATATCAATCGCTAATCAATTAGGTGTACCAGCAGGTATGGCTGCTGGTGCCATTATTGCAGGGGCGGTTTTTGGTGATAAAATGTCTCCATTATCTGATACTACAAATTTGGCAGCTCTCGTAACTAAAGTTAATATTTTTGCTCATATTAAATCGATGATGTGGACAACAATCCCTGCATCTATAATAGGGTTGGCTATATGGTTTATTGTTGGATTACAATTTAAGGGAGACGCAAATACACAACAAATTCAAAAGCTATTAAAAGAATTATCAACAATTTATAACTTGAATTTTTGGGTATGGATCCCACTTATTATCATCATTTTATGTTTAATATTTAGAATCTCTACAGTACCGTCAATGCTTATCTCTAGTATTAGTGCTTTAGTTATTGGAACATTCAACCATCAATTTAATATGAAAGATGGTTTTAAAGCTTCTTTTGATGGATTTAATCATACGATGCTACACCAGTCTCATATTTCGGATAATGCCAAGACGTTGATAGAGCAGGGTGGAATGATGAGCATGACTCAAATCATTGTAACTATATTTTGTGGTTATGCTTTTGCTGGTATTGTTGAAAAGGCAGGTTGTTTAGACGTAATTTTAGAGACAATAGCTAAAGGAGTAAAGTCAGTTGGAACACTAATATTAATAACTGTAGTTTGTAGTATTATGCTTGTATTTGCAGCAGGAGTTGCTTCAATAGTTATTATTATGGTAGGCGTACTTATGAAAGATATGTTCGAAAAGATGAATGTCTCAAAGGCAGTGTTATCGCGCACACTTGAAGATTCAAGTACAATGGTATTGCCGCTCATTCCATGGGGCACATCTGGTATATATTATGCACAGCAACTTAATGTTTCAGTTGATCAGTTCTTTATATGGGCAATCCCATGTTACTTATGTGCATTCATTGCAATAATTTATGGCTTTACAGGTATAGGAATTAAAAAAATAAGTAGAAAATAAGTTTAAATATTATTGTAAGTGGAATGAAAGTAATAGTTGAAACATTAACTTACGATATGAATTGTAGCTATAGTATCATAAGGCGTTTCAAGTTTGTTAATATCCTTTATGTACATATCATGTATTTGTCTTGTAGCGAAATAAATGCATGACAGTACACGACGAATTCTTTTGACACTATTTTTGAAATGGCATAATTATCGAGAAAACTACCATAACAATTGAATTTGTTTAAAGTTGTAATTGAGGTTAAAACTTTTATTAATACGTTTTAATCTCAATTTTTTAATATCTAAAATTATAGAGCGTTGATGTATTACTTTAATCTTATATAAAGAAAAAGGCTCTACACTGTATAAGTTGGTAAAATACTGCTAAAAAATACCTGAGACATTGATTATCATTGTCTCAGGTATTTGACTATGTTATACAAGTTTTATATATGATTAGTGAATATAATTATATGAAGCA
>NZ_KV834760.1:0-482 GCF_001837945.1 Staphylococcus sp. HMSC077D08
GTCCCTTTACCAATGGGTATCACAATACCTTCAGGGTCTAAATCGGGAAATAAAAATTGTGTTGTTTTTTTATTAATATTACCAATTTGAATTAGCACATTGAGTTGCTCTCTAACGGAAACAGGAATTGTTTGATGATCAAATCGTTGAGATACCAGTAATAAATGGACTTTGGTTGCACGACCCAATAAAGCAATTTGTGATAGTAACGAAAAAAACGCATCTTTAATGGCTTTATTGACACCTTCAGCTAAAGCAAGCACTTCATCAATTACAATGGTAAGGTGCTCAAATTGATAGTCTGGATCGTCGTAAAGAATGGTTTGGCGCTGTTGAATAATTTGAAGACAATGACTTAAGTTTTCATTAATCTCAGATAAAAAATCAGATTTAGATCGATTTTGATGTGGATGAATGACAGCAATATCATGGATACGTGCCCAGCGGCTTGGTGTATCAAACTTAGGGTCAACAATAATGAG